>NZ_JAHMSC010000010.1:0-227869 GCF_018986375.1 Pseudomonas sp. CVAP#3 | reverse complement strand
GGAAACACCCTGCCGTTAAAAAAGCAGGGCGGGTAGGCTTTGGATCTTGACGTAGGACCGGCTAATGGGTGTCCCCTATTCTGCTTTGGAATGGGTGGCTCAATTCTCCCCAATCCTCCTTTTGCACCAACTACCCCTCAGGAGATATCTGCCTCACCCAATCTTCTCTAAGTCCAACCAAAATATTCATAACATTAGAGTAAGTCAAGAATGGTAAAAATAGCGCAAATTGAGACAAGCCACATGTCACATCTAAGGGAACGTAAAAATCAACATCCCCCGAGCGACTCGCATTCGAAAACAGTTCTACATTCAGGTGACTTTCAATACTAGAAACATCAGAAAACAACACCTTATTCGCAACTTCATTCCTTCCAAAGGAAAAACCGTCAACATATACATCTAACCTTCCACCCTCTATACCAGTAGAAAATAAAATTTCACCCTCTTCAGCTTCCTCATGAAAGCGCCCTCGACCTGAAGCTTCAATATCTTTCATCCTTTTTTCAAGTGTTCGACGAATCTTCATTGTCCAACCCCTTTTAAAAACCCCCTCAAGCCATCCTTAGTTGCTGGAAAGCTAAAGGAAAAATTCCGATTTACATTATCAAAACTACCGGTCCCAAGCATAGAGCCTTCTGGGGATGCATAGCGACCTGTCAGAGTAATTTTTTCTGCACCTTGGGACTGAGCATAAGCAAGCATTTTCTTCAATGGTCCTGCTAACTCAGCGGCCCCATCGGCACCAACGCCAATGAATCCTTTCGAAGTCCCTATCGCAAACTCATCGAATGTCATTTCACTTCCGCTCATGGTGACTCTTGGAGAGTAGATGGTTCCCACACCATTAGCTGCATCAAAAGACACTTTACCTAATTCCTTAGGTATTTCTTTTGCACCTGTAAAGCTCGCATCATTAGCCGCTGGTGTACCGTCACCTACTACTTTTGTTTCACCAGACAGTAAATCGGTCGCTGGTCCTTTTGCACCTTTTGCAAACCACGAACCGGCCTTCCCAAGTATAGCGGCTAACCCTAAGCCAGAGAGCTCTCCGGCCATGAACGCGCCCCACGCCTTGACGAACTCATTCGCTGGCTGGACGCCCTCAAACCCTTGGCCTTGCGCGAGTGCCCGAGCGGCCTGATCAACCTCTTCAGATGAGGCCCCCTGATTTTGCATGTATTCCACAAGGGAAGTTGCCGCTTGCCCATATTCGGTTAAACCCGGAGGCAGGTGATCACCGAAATTATACTGGGTACCGTTCTGCGCCACCCAAGCCCCCTTCTCGAGCTTGCTTGCATCGACATCCTTTTGTGCTGCGGCAGCAAGAACACCAACGATCTGAGAGCTCATGGTCAACAGGGTTTTGTCGCCCTTGACCAGGTTATTCAGATGCCCGACCAGCGCCTCATTCGCTCCCGCCGCCAAGGCTCCCGTCTTGAAGTCCCCACCGCTCGCTTGAGCCAGTAGTCCGCCCACCATGGCGTGAATCGCGACCTTCGGCAGGGAACCGTCGGCAACCACGTCTTTCGTGTAATCGCCCACCGCGTTAAAACTGGCCGCCGCCAAGGTGTTGAACAAAGCGTTCTTCAGGGCATCGCTCATGCTGCCACCCTGCCCCAACGCCTTGCTCAGAAGCAGAGACGTTCCGCCTTGCAACGTCTGGTTTGCCGCAAACTGGCCGACGCCTGTCCAAGTGCTGAGATCCGGTCCGATGAGCTTCTTCGTTATTGCGTCGGTCTTGGTCCCCGTCCAACCGTCGAAGTAGGCTGCCGTCAGGCCCGCCGTAACGCCAGAAATGACATAGCCTTTGATCGCATCGGAAGAGGTCACGTCCTTGACTACAGCGCCCAGATTGCCTCGATTGTTGACTGCGCTAACGGTGGCGTTTGTTGATGCACCGGCAGCTATCGTACCTGCCGCAGCCCCCATGGCACCACCGCCCGCCATACCGGCAACGGCGGGACCGACAACGGCTGCCATGATGATCGCAATGATGATTTGCGAAGCAGGTCCTAACCCTGAGTTTTCGTACTTGAAGGACTCATGGATTTCCTTGACTAACTTCCAGTCCACATCACCGCGCTTTTCGGCGTCCTTGAGCCACGCCAGTTTTGGATCAGCCTTGACCATTGTGTCGATGGTCTGGCTGACAGTTTTTTGGTCAACCTGTTTAATGTCGATTTTCAGGCCATCGACGGCTTTGATCGCAATATTTCCAGCGGCAACCATCTGGCTCTGACGCAAGGTTTCGTCGGTATTGCCCTGGCCTTTGGAGGAGACCCAAAACGCGTTGTTGTCACTCTTCTCATGACTCTCCTGATGCAGATCCTTCACCCCTTCAAAGGTGATGGCACCTCCGCTTTGCAGCGTGATGTCCTTACCGCTTTCAAGCTTGGCCACCTGATACTTCTGATCCCCACCGCTGACGAGGGTCAGGTTCCCGCCGGTCTTGATTTCACTGCCGACGTTAGTGACCTTGGTCACTTCATCGCGCTGGGTTTCCTTGCTGCCCCAACTGCCTTTTTTCTTCATGTCGTACAGCGAGTAGTCGCTGTCTTGCGCAGCCAGCAGTTCGATTTTGTCTCCCGCCACCAGGTAGGCTTCATCCCCCGCGTTGACCTTGCTGGAAATAAGCGTCAGGTCCTTGCCCGCGTTCAGCGCAACATTGCCGCCTGCGTTAAGCGTGGTGGACACCTGCTGCACGTGGTCTTGCTGGTTTGTCACCTTCTTGTTATGGCTGTACGAGTGCTGCTCGTTCGCTGCCGAGGCCAGAGTCAGATCGCCGACAGCGCTCATGGCGATGTCACGCTTGGCATCGATCTGGCTGGCAATGGCAGTGAGGTCATGCCCAGCGTCGACTTTCAGATCACGGCCAACGTCAACACTGGAGCCGTACTGGGTGATCGTCTGATCGCGGCCGTCAGTGCCGTACTTGTTACTGGCGACTTGCTGGACGGAGGTGAGGTTGACGTCGCGACCAGCGCTGATCGTGGTGTCGGCGCCGCTTGTCAGCACGCCGCCGGTATTGTTGATATCGCGGCCCGCACGGATGGTCAGGTTGTTGGCGGCTTCCACACGGGCGGCGCTGTCGACGAAGTCAGTCCGCTCTCCGCGGTAACCGCCGGCACTTTCATGGGTGGTGACGGTGCGTTCGTTGATCACATCGCCCCGGATCGCCGTCAGGCTGACGTCACGCCCGGCAATGATGCCGCCGGCCTTGTTGACGAGGTTGTTGCCCGCCAACAGGTCCAGACGGTTGCCGGCTTCCACCAGACCGCTGTTGACCAAATCATTGCCGGCAGCCGCCGACAGGTTGTTGCTGGCGCGCAAGGTGCCGGCGTTGTTCAGGTCCTTGCCGGCGATCAGGCTGACGTCTTTACCTTGGATCAGCGCGCCATTGGCGGCCAGCCGGTTGTTGGTGTTGGCCAGGTACAGCACCGGCACCAACACCTGCTCGCCGTTCACCTCGGCGTTTTCCATCCAGACAATATCGTGGGTCAGGGCCGCGACTTGTTCGGAGGTCAGGCTCACGCCCAGTGACAGGTTGAGTGCCTGCTTGCTGGTGAGGGCGTTGTTCATCAGGTACTTGAACAGTGCTTCGTCCGAGGTCTGGCCATCGATGAAGCGCTGGCCGGTGCGGGCGACCACGGCTTGTTGAATCAGCTTCTGTTCGTAAAGGCCATCGCCCAGACGCTTGGCGCTTTTGTCCGGGTCGTAGCCGAGGTTCGCCAACAAGTAGTCCGAACTCATGAACTGCTTGAGGTCGGTGAGCACCGGGTTGGTTTCGATCAGGTATTTCTGCGGGTTGGACGGAACGGTGCTGGCCGGTAAGCCCTGGACACGGTTGACCGTGAAGGCACCTGGCTGAGTCGATTGGCCGGCGACCGGAGCCGCTTGGCTGATGGCAACGCTGGTCGCAGAACGGCCTGGCAACACTGCCCCCGAGGCCGGGTTCGCGCCCGGAACCGCCGCGTTGATCGCGCTGGCGCTGGTATCGATATTGGCCGCCTGGCGGGCCGCCGCTATCAGGTCAACCGAGGTGGCGGAAGCCTGGGCGATGTTGCCAATCTGGATCTCCCGCGCCTGACTGGCCGGCAGCGCCTGTTGACGTTGTGCCGCGCCAAGGCTGGCGCCGCCCATGGTCCAGCTTTGCGGACCGCTGGCGGCCGGAGTGCTGGTGCCTTGTCCGCTCAGGCGGAACAGACCGTTCTGGCCGGTGGGCAGGCTGAAGCCGGGAAGTGCTATCGGGTTGACTTGTTGTTGGGCCAGATCAGGTCGGAGTTGCGCGTTGATGTATATCGGCGTCGAGTAGCCACCGCCCGCACCCGTGTCAGTCTTGGTACGACCCGCCGCAACATAGGCATAGTACGGGCGAACCACGCTGTTGTTGATGTTCTGAGCAGCATTGAGGGTGACATTTGCGCCAGCCTGGATAATGGCATCCAGAGACTCACCGTTAATGACGCGGGTGTTGGCAGGCAGTTTTTCTCCCATCCAGGCCAGAAAGTTGCTCATGTCCGCTTCGACCGTGGCCGAAGGTGTCGGGTTGTTTCGTTTGGTGAAGACGTCAGCCAATCTAATGGCCGTGGCGGTTTCGTTGACCCAGCTCACGTACCTTCGAGTGGATTCGATTTCCTGCTCTTGCAAACCTTTGTTGTTGATCGTCGAAGCAGTAGCAGTTAAATCGCCAGCAGCTGTAAGACTGCTGCTGATGTTATTCACTTCTCCTGCGTTGATCGTCAGGTTCGCGCCGCTGTTGATCGAGGCGGCTTCAGAATGAAGCGTTATCTTCAAACGATCGGTTTCTGCAATTTCCCAAAGGCCGTTTCTGCGGCCACCGCCACGGTAGTCACATGCAGGACCCGCGATCAATGCACACGGCAATTCAGTGATGGTCGCGACACTTTTCTCATGCTCGGTGTATTGCAACACATCCATGACGTTATTAACCGTCGTGGCTGCGATAGTCAGATTACCCGTGCTATCAATCCCTCCGGACCTGTTGTCCAGCAGATCCGCCTTGGTCCCATTTTTGTCCCTGGCAATGAGCGTGTTACCCAGGCTATAGACCTGTCCGTAGCTGTTGGTGAAGCTTGGGCTCAAGAGCTGCATGTCGCCGCCACTGAAGATCAGCCCGTGATCGTTGACCAATGCTCCGGTGGTGACGGTCAGTTGCTGTCCGCTGCCCAGCGTCCCGAGGTTATTGATCCCACCTGCGGTCAGGTTCAGATTGGTAGCGGAAGTCAGCCGCCCCGAGTTGGTCAGTGGTCCGCCCACGGAGATCGATGTATCGCCACCGCCAGCGATACTGGCGGAACTGCTCAGACCAATCTGCGCCGCACTCAACCCCAGTGTGCCCAACGTGCTGAGACGACCATTGCCCCAGTAAGTACCGCCCAGGCTGAGGCTCATGCTGCCGTCACTGGCAATCAGCCCATCGTTGAACCAAGTGCCGCCAGTCCCCACGAAGCTGTCAGAGGCCAGTAGTTGACCGCTGGCGGTCTGAGTGAAGTTGTTAACGTTGACATTCAGACGCCCGGCCTGGATGACGCTGCTGTTGGTCCAACTGTCGGCGTTGAGGGTCAGGCCGCCGCGGGTGACCAGGGTGCCACCGGCCCCCATGACGTTCGCGGTGGAAATGTCGAAGGTGCCGGTGCCGACGTGCAACAGGCTGCCGCCGGTGTTGAGGAAGCTGCCGGCGCCGAGGGTCAGGTCGGTGTTGGCGGTTTCCAGGGTGCCGTTGCGGTTGTCGAACAGGCCACCAATCTGGAAGTCGGTTTTGCCGCTGGTGCCCAATGCACGCAACTGGCCGGTCTGGTTGTCGAGGCTGGCGGCTTTGATCGCCAGGGTCGTGTCGCTCTCGATGATGCCCAAGCGGTTGTTCAGGGCGCCGTTGAGGTTCAGGGTGATCTGGTTGCCGGCGATCTGGCCGTCGTTGTCGCCGCTATTGTCGAAGTTGTTGCCAGTGACGTTGACCTGGCCCTTGGCATAGAGGCCGCCGTTGCGGTTGTCGAAGTTGCCCGCGCCCGTGGCGATGACCGCATCGCCGGTTTGCGCCGAGATGCGCCCGCCGTAGTTATCGATACCGCCCAAGGCCGTCAGGTTCAAACGCTGTGCCTGGGTGATGCCACCCTGACGGTTGTTGTTCAGGTCGTAGCCGTTTTTCAAGACCCCCGTCAGGTGCGCAGTGAAGGCACCTTGCAGGCTGGCAAGCACACCGCCGCGGTTGTCGAGGTTGCCGGCGCTGATGGACAGGTCACCGGTCTTGGCCAGAATCCGACCGCTCTGGTTGTCAATATCGCCGCCCACGGTGAGGTTCAGGGCGCCCTGGCTTTGCAGCGTGCCCTTGGCGTTGTCGAGGCTGGCAGCCTGTACTTGCAGGCCTCCGTTCTGGCTGTAGATCAGGCCGTCGGCGCTGTTCTGCAGCGCTCCGCCCGTGGTCAAGGTCAACTGATCGTTGGCCGCGACGGTCCCGCGATTGCGGTTGTCGAGGCCGCCGGTGAGCAGCGTCATCAAGCCTTGGCTGGCGAGTTGGCCGCCCTGGTTGTTGATTTGCGATGAGCGCTGAACCCGTAGCGGCCCGGCGCTGGCAATCTTGCCGTTGGTGTTGGTCAGGGCACCGAGCAGGTCCAGCGTCACTGCGCCATTACCCACCAGGCTGCCGCTGCTGTTGTCCAGCGCGGTACCGGTGAAACTCAGGGCTTGTTGCGCATTGACGGTGCCGCCGGCGTTCCCCAGGGTCATCGCCTGCATCGCCAGGGTTGTACCGCTGTCGATCAAACCGCCCTGGGCGTTGTTCAGCAGACCGCTGACGGTCAGGGTCTGGCCGCTGCCGCTGGAAAGGATCCCGCCGTTGCTGTTATCCAGGCTCGCCGCACTGACAGCCAAGGCTTTCTGGCTGACCAGCGCACCGGCACCGCTGTTGAGAATCGCGCCGCTGACGGTCACACCGACATCGCCGCTACGACTCGACAATGTGCCGTTGTTGCGGTTGTCCAGGCTTGACGCATTAAGGCTCAGCCCTTGCCAGCCGGATACCAGACCACCCTGGTTGAGTACGTTGGCTGCGTTGACCGTCAGCAGGTTGTTGCTGATCAGTTTGCCGGCGCTGTTGTCCAGCGCGCGGGCGCTGAGGTTGACGCTCTGGCTGCTGGAAATTTCACCGTTCTGGTTAGTCAGGTCCCGCAGGTGATTGATGCTCAACGTGCCGGCGGTGGTGATCAGGCCGGCGCTGTTGTTCAGGTCGCCGGTGGCCGCACCAAGGTCGATGGCAATGGCGCTACCCAGTAACGAACCGCCCTGGTTGTTCAGTCCGGTGCTAGTGATGTTCAGGTCGGTGGTAGCGTTGATCAGGCCCTGGTTCTGGTTAGTGAGCTGGCCATCGACGTTCAGATTGAGATCGGCGCGGCTGGTCAGGGTGCCGCCGCTATTGTCCAGGCTGGCAGCCCGCACATCGAGGGCCGCGGCAGCGATCATGCCTTTGACACTGGCCAGTGCCTGGTTGATACGCAGGGTCAGGCCCTGGTTGCTCAGCAGTTTGCCGTTGCTGTTATCGAGGCTGTCGGCGGCCACGGTAAACGCCTGGGCACTGGAGATCTCGCCCCCCTGGTTGCTGACATTCTTGAGATTCTTGAGCATCAGCAACGGTGCGTTGATCAAACCGTTCTGGTTGTTCAGTTGACCGTGGTTCAGGTCCAGATCCAGCGACGTATTGCTGAACAGTTGCCCCCCTTGCTGATCCAGACCGGTAACGTTGGCGGTCAGGGCGGCGGTACTGGCGATGCGACCGCCGTCCTGATTGGTCAGTTGAGTGGTGGTCAGCTTCAGGCTGTCGCCGCTGCTCAGACGCCCGGCGTGGCTGTTGTCGAATGCCCCGGTGTTGACGAGTACCGCGCCTTTGCCGCTGATGCTGCCTTTATTGCGGTTGTCGAGGCTGGCGCTATTGAGTGTGAGGCCGGCGTCGGTGACGATCTCGCCGCCCTGGTTGGTCACGGCGCCAGTGGTGGTGAGCTTCAGCGCCCCCGCGCTGGAAATGCTGCCCGAGGTGTTGGTCAGGTTGGCGGCCTTGACCCCAAGGGTGCCTTCGGCACTCAGCAAGCCCAGGCTGTTATCCAGATCGTCCGCAAGATTGACCGCGAGGTTCTGCTGAGTCGTCAGCGAACCACCGTTGCTGTCCAGGCTGTTGCCCGTCAGGTTCAGTCCGGCCTTGCCCGACAGCAGACCTTTGGCGCGGTTGATCACCCGATCGACCGTCAACGCCAGTGCACCGTCGGCGAGCACCTGACCGCCATCGCTGTTATCCAGTGTGCTGCCGGTCAAGCTCACATCCGCCTTGCTCGACAATTCACCGCCACGGTTGTCGACCGCACCCACCGTCAGTTGCAACGCGTTGGTCGCGCCAACCAGACCGCCCTGGCGATTGTCGAGGGTTGCGCCTGTCAGCTGGAGCCCGCCGGTGGCGATCAGTTGACCACCCTGGTTGTTCAGGGTGGCGATGTTGGCCGTGACCTGCGATTTACCGGCGATTTGACCGTTGGTGTTGTCGAGGTTGTCGGCGTTCAGTTGCATGTCACCGTCGGCAATCAGCGTTCCGCCCTGATTGACCCACTGGTTTTGCACCGTCATTCCCAGCGTGCCATGGCTGCTGATGATCCCGTTGCTGTTATCCAGGCTGGCGCTGTGGAGGTCGAGGGTCTGGGCGGAGATCAGGCCTTTGACGCTGGCCAGTGCCTGATCGATGCGCAAGGTCAGCCCTTGGTTGCTGATTAACTTGCCGCTGCTGTTGTCGAGGTTTTGCGCGGTCAGTGTGAAGGCCTGTGCGCTGGAGATTTCACCGCCCTGGTTGTTGACGTCCTTGAGGTTTTTCAACATCAGCAACGGCGCATTGATCAGGCCGTTTCGGTTGTTCAACTGGCCCTGATTCAGGTCCAGGCTCAATGAGGTCTTGCTGAACAGCTCACCGCCTTGCTGATCGAAACCGGTCACGCTGGCGGTCAGTGCCTTGTCGCTGGCGATGCGGCTGGCAACACCATTGCTGACCTGGGTTGCGGTCAGGTCGAGGGTGTCGCCGCTGATCAAGCGACCGCCCTGGGTGTTGTCGAAGGTACCGGTGGTGACACGGGTCGCGCTTTTGCCACTGAGCAAGCCACTCTGGCTGTTGTTCAGGCTCTGACTGCCGAGGGTCAGATCACCATCAGTGGTGATCGAGCCATTCTGGTTGATCAGCGCTCCGGTCGTCGTCACCGTCAGCGCCCCGGCGCTCGACAGGCTACCGTTGCTGCTGTCGAGGCTGGCCGCGCTGAGATTCAGGGTGCCTTCGCTGCTGATCAGGCCTTTGATGTTGCTCAAGGCCTGGTCCAGGCGGATGTCCAACCCTTGCTGAGTGACGAGGCTGCCACCGCTGTTATCCAGGCTCTTACCCACGACAGTGGTCGCGCCCTTGCTGAACAACAGGCCCTTGGTCTGGTTGATGATCTGCGCCACTTTCAGGCCCAGATCCGTCCCGGCCAGCACCTTGCCGTTGTCGCTGTTGTTCAGGCTCTGGCCTTCGATGCTCACGTCAACGGCACTGGAGATTTCCCCGCCGCGGTTATCGACCTCATCGACGCTGAGTTTCAGCGCTTTTGTCGCGCCAACCAAACCGCCGTTACGGTTATCGAGCCCCTTGCCAGTGAGCGTCAGAATCCCCTGGGCGACCAGTTCACCCTTCTGGTTAGTCAATTGCCCGATGTTGGCCGTCAGGTCGCTTTTGCTGGAAACGCGGCCACCGCTGTTGTCAACGCTGACCGCGTCCAGCCGTACCGGGCCGACCGCACTGAGCAAGCCGCCACGGTTATCCAGATGATTACCGTTGAAGTTGATCGCGGTCTGGCTGTTGAGCAGGCCTTGCTCGCGGTTATCGAGTTGCCCGACGTTGAGTTGCAGGTCCTTGTCGGCGCGCACTTTGCCCGTGCGGTTGTCCAGCGAGTCGCTTTGCAGGGTCAAGCGATCCTTGCCAATCAAGCTGCCATTGCGGTTGTCGAGGCTGCCTGTCTGCAGATCGACCACGCCTTTGGCGCTTAGGTTGCCGTTCTGGTTATCGAACAGCCCAGCGATGCGCGCGGTCAGGCTGTCATCACTGACCAGGCTACCGTCGTGGCTGTTGTCCAGGCTGGCGGCGCTGATGCTGACGGTTTTCCCGGAACCGAGTACGCCGTTCCGGTTGTTCAGCGCACCGATCAAACCAATGTTCAGCGCCACATCGCCCGTGACCTGACCGTCGCTGTTATCCAGACTCGCAGCTTTGAGCGTGGTGCTGGTGGTACTGGAGACTTCGCCACTGTGATTGTTAAGGGCTCCATCGAGAATCAGGCTCAGGCCGGTTTTACTGGTAAACACACCATCGGTGTTATCCAGACTTCCAGCCCGGGCATCGAGCCCGGTGGCGGAAGTCAGCCCCTTAATGTTGCTCAGCGCCTGGTCGACACGCAGGGTCAGTCCTTGGTTACTGATCAGTTTGCCGTTGCTGTTGTCCAGGTTTCGGGCGGCCAGGGTGAAGGCCTGCGCACTGGAGATTTCGCCGTTCTGGTTGCCGACGTCCTTGAGGTTGTTCAACACCAGTAGCGGCGCATTGATCAGCCCGCCCTGGTTGTTCAGTTGCCCTTGGTTCAGGTCCAGGGTCAGCCCGCTGCTGCTGGTGAGTTGGCCGCCGTTGTGTTGGTCCAGACTGGTGACACTGGCGGTCAGCATCTGGTTACTGACAATCCGCCCGGCATTGCTGTTATCGACCTGTCCCGCATGCAGGTTCAGCGCATCGAGACTGCTCAGCTTGCCACCCTGGTTATTCACCCCGGCGCTGGCGGTAATGCTCAAGGCCTTGCCGGCCGAGACCAGACCGGCCACGTTGTCCAGCGAAGCGATTTGCAGGGTCAGGGTGTCGAGACTGGAAAGCTCGCCGCTGTTGTTATTCAGATAGCCCGCATGAGTGTCCAGGCTGCCGGCGCTGTTGATCAGCCCACCTTGGGCGTTGAGCAGTTGATTCGCTGTAACGCTCAGGCTGCCGGAGCTCAGCACCCGCCCTTTGTTTTGGTTATCCAGTGTGCCGACCGTCACTTGAGCGCGATTTTGCGCGCTCAACGTCCCGCCCTGGTTAGTCAGGGTTTGCGCGGTGTTGACCGTCAGGTTGCGGCTGGCGATCACGCTTTTACCGCTGTTGTTGAGGTTCTGTGCGCTGAGGTTGACGTCGCCGCTGGCGTTGCGACTGGTGTCGGCGTTGACCCCGGCCTCGATCACGCCATTGTTGGTCAGTTGGCCGCCGGCACTCAGGTTGATGCTGTCGCGAGCGGCGAGGGATTGCTGGTTGCTCAGGTCGCCCTGGGTTTGCACGGTGAGGGTGCTGCCGGCGTAAATCGGTCCCTGGGCATTGAGGCTGGCGGCTTTGATGTTCACCGCGCCATTGGCCGCCGAGGTGTCGGCCAGGCTTAGCTGGCCGTTGGCATCGAGCTGGATATCCCCGCCACTGGCGATCAGTTTGCCGTCGAGTTTCACCCCGACCCCGGCTTCGGTGCCGACCAGTTTGATCGCGCCGGCGTACATGCCGCCGAGGGCCGAGGAGTCGATCGCCAGTTCCGGCTGGGCGCTGCCGTCATTGGCCCGCGCCGTGGCGTTGAGAGTGTCGGCGTTGACGTCGTTGCGGCCGGCAACGATGGTCAGGTTGTTCGCCTGGATCTGGGCGTTGATCTTCGCGCTGCGGGTGATGATTTCGAAACGGTCGACGTTGCTTGCATTGATCCCCGCACCGTCGATGGAGACGCTGCCCTGGTCGACCTGGAAGCGGTCCAGACGACCGTTGTCGAGCACCGGTTTGCCGGTGGTCAAGGTCACCCGTGGGGTGTTGATAAACCCGCAACCATTGCAGCTGATGCCGTAGGGGTTGGCGACGATCACCCGCGCCGACTGCCCCGCCACTTCGGTGTAACCGTTCAGCTGGCTTGGGCTGCCGCCGTTGACTTCGTTGAGGATGGTTTGTGCCGACCCGCTGTTCTTCAGGTTCGGGTTGCCGACGATGTACCCGCCCAGTTGGGTGGCCGAGGTCTGGGTGGCGGCGTTGTTGAGGATCAAGCCCTGCAGGGTGACGTTGTAGTCGTGGAACTGGTTGTGCGAGAGACCCGTGGCATTGGGCGTGGCGATGTTGACGATCGGTACGCCATTGCCGGCGCGATCCAGGCTGGTGCCCGGCGCGCTGACCACGATGCCGTCCGCCTGCGCCCACATCGGTTGCCAGAACATCACGTTGGCGAGGAGGAACGCCAGGCCGCGTTTCGGCATACCCATGAAACGTTCACGGGGAATCACGGCAGCAGAAGGCTGTCCGGCCAGAATGGCCAGTTGGCGAACGTCCATATTCAGGTCTCGACAAAGCGGAAAGTTAGAGGAAGAAATCCACGCGGAAATAGATCGGGGCTTCGCGCTCGGTCAACGCATCCGGGCGTTCCAGCGAATGGGCGAAGGTCAACCTGACGCCAAGATGCGGACCCGTCGCTGAAAACTCGACCGCGTTGCCCGACAGTCGCCCGTGCTGCTCGCCGTTGTAGCGATCATTGCGGATCACGCCCACGTCGTAACCCAGGCCGGTGCTGTATTCGGTGAAGAATGGGTGCATCCAGTCCTGGGTCACCGGGCGGGTCCAGCTCAGGTCGTTGCGCCAGTAACCACCGCTGTCACCGGACAACGACTGATCCTTGTAACCACGGATCGACGACTGCCCGCCAAGGCTGGTGCGTTGTGAACTGAACAGCACATCTTCACTGCGCTGGCCGGTGAGCATGTTGCCGAACAGGAACGATTCGCCCCACAACTTGAACGGGTGCAGATAGCTGAGGGTCGCGGTGTATTTTCGGTAGCGCGCATCCGGCTCGCCCGGGCCGGGATGGCCGTTATCTTGAGCGCCGAAAGCGCCGATACCCTGCTGTATGCCCAGGTCGACGTTAGCGTATGCCCCGCCAATACGCCGACCGTGGTTGATACCTAACTGCGCCTCACTGAGGCGGTTACTGCTCAAGTCGAGCTTGCTGTCTTCGATGAAGTTATTGGTGCCCAGATAAGAAAAACCGGAAGTCAGCGACGTCTTGCTCTGTGCGTCACGGTAAATCACCCGCTCGGCGTGCAACTGATGGTTTTCACTGTCGCCAGTCTGCTTGAAGTTGTAGCCATTGGCCGCGATCTGCGAGCGGTACTCGTTGTGGTTGTAGACATAACTGAAGTTCCACCAGCCCCACGGCAGGGTGTAATTGAGCATTGCGCTGCTGGAGGTATGCTGGTGATCGCTCATCGCATCGTGGCGTCCTTGCAATGACAACTGATCGGCCAGCCCCAGAGGGCTGTCCCAGCCAAAACTGGTGCCCCACTGTTGCTCGCCGGTGCTGCGCTGGCCTTCGTTGCTGCGTGACAACCCTACACGCCAAGGCTTTTTCGAAGGGTTCTTGACCAGCACTTCGCTACCGCCGACGTTCTTGCCTGGGGCCAGCTCCATCTCCGCCTTATACGAGGGCAAACGGTTCAGTTGATCAATCAGTTGCTCAAGCTCACGCAGATTGAGCAACTCGCCAGCCTTGCCCGGAAAGGCCATGGCCAACTCACGGTCTGACAGCTTGCTGCCCTCTGCGCCTTTGATTCCTTCGAGCTTGCCCTCGACCATCAGCACCTTCAAATGACCGG
This sequence comes from Pseudomonas sp. CVAP#3, assembly GCF_018986375.1. Taxonomy (NCBI): domain Bacteria; kingdom Pseudomonadati; phylum Pseudomonadota; class Gammaproteobacteria; order Pseudomonadales; family Pseudomonadaceae; genus Pseudomonas; species Pseudomonas sp. CVAP#3. The sequence goes on along the minus strand of NZ_JAHMSC010000010.1, from coordinate 214,171 downwards.
CAGACAAATCCTGCTGCGGCAAGTAGGCACGGCTGGTGACCAGGCCTTTTTCGAGGTAGTGATCGGTGATGACTTTCAGCAACTCGTTGAGCTGAGTGACGCCCAGGCACCGGCCGATGTAAGGCTTGAGCAAGCGCTCCCGCTCACCGGCCCAGAGATGGTCGGCACCTTTGAGTTCGATGTCTTTGATCGGGAAACAACGGGTATCGGCAGGCGCTGTCGGGGCCGTCGGTTTGGCTGCTTTACCGGGCAGTTCCTTGAGTTCTTCCAGACGTCGGCGCTGCTCTTCGAGCAGGCGATCCTGACGGTCGCGGATCAGATCCTGTTCGCCGGGGGTGGACGCGGCATGGGCGAGGCTTACGACAGCGAAACACAGCAACAGACACGGCAAAGCCGCACACAACCTCTTCCCGAGGGTGGGCAGGTACATGTTCGATCCTTCGAGACGACGAGTGATATCAATATGATGGCTCAATACTAAAGTGACATCATTCTGACGTCAATAAACTTGTTGCGCATTTATTTCAGAGCGTGTCTTGATTGATACATACGAAACTCCTGACGGCGCTGACGTCAGTCTCAATCTCAAGATCGCCATAGGCCAAAAATGAAAAAACCCGGACACTGTCCGGGTTTTTTATGGGATCGCTAAGGCGCGTTATTCAGCGGCCGGTGCTTGCGGCTTGCGGCGCTTGAGCGGCGCCATGCCGTCCTTGCTGACCAGCGACAGGGCGTCGGTCTTCGGGCGGTTGGCGATCTTGCGTTTGGTCGGAGCCTTGGCGCCGGTCTTTTTCTTGTCGCCTTTGGCGTCGACCTTTTTCTTCTTCACGCCAACGGCTTTGCCCGAGGCCTTGACCTTTTTCGGTCCGCCGTAGGTGCCTTTGACTTCCTTGATGGTGCGGCGCTCGAAGCTCTGCTTGAGGTAGCGCTCGATGCTCGACATCAGGTTCCAGTCGCCGTGGCAGATCAGCGAGATGGCCAGGCCATCGTTGCCGGCACGACCGGTACGACCGATACGGTGAACGTATTCGTCGCCGCTGCGCGGCATGTCGAAGTTGATCACCAGGTCCAGGCCTTCCACGTCCAGGCCGCGGGCGGCAACGTCGGTGGCAACCAGGATCTTGACCCCGCCCTGCTTCAGGCGGTCGATCGCCAGCTTGCGATCCTTCTGGTCTTTCTCACCGTGCAAGACGAACGCCTTGTACTCCTGCGCCACCAGACGGCCGTAGATACGGTCGGCCATGGCCCGGGTGTTGGTGAAGACGATGGCCTTCTGGTAGGTCTCGTTGGCCAGCAACCAGTTAACGATCTGTTCTTTGTGCTGGTTGTGGTCAGCGGTGATGATTTGCTGACGGGTGGTGTCGTTCAACTGGCTGACGGCATTGAGCTGCAAGTGCTCAGGGTTGTTCAGGACCTTGGCGATCATCTCGCGCAGGCCCGAACCGCCGGTGGTCGCGGAGAACAGCATGGTCTGCTGACGGTTGGTGCACTCGTCGACCAGACGCTGTACGTCTTCGGCAAAACCCATGTCGAGCATGCGGTCGGCTTCGTCGAGTACCAGCACTTCAACTTCTTTCAAGTCGAGGTTGCCGGCGTTCAGTTGCTCGATCATCCGGCCCGGAGTACCGATCAGGATGTCCGGCACCTTGCGCAGCATGGCGGCCTGGACCTTGAAGTCTTCACCGCCGGTGATCAGGCCGGACTTGATGAAGGTGAACTGCGCGAAGCGTTCAACTTCCTTGATGGTCTGCTGGGCCAGCTCGCGAGTCGGCAGCAGGATCAGGGTTTTGATGCTGACGCGGACTTTGGCCGGACCGATCAAACGGTTGAGGATCGGCAATACGAATGCAGCGGTTTTGCCGCTACCGGTTTGCGCAGTCACCCGCAGGTCACGCCCTTGGAGCGCGAGCGGGATAGCCGCTGCTTGCACTGGCGTTGGCTCGACAAATTTAAGCTCGGCCACGGCTTTGAGCAGGCGTTCGTGCAGGGCGAATTGGGAAAACACGGGTGCTACCTCGAAGAAATACAAAAAATCAGCTGCATAGGGTAACGGTTTCGAGCGCGAAGGCCGAGTTTCTTTATGCAAACGGACGCAAACAATGGTGATTTTGTTAGCGGATTTGTCCCTGAACGTAACTCGATGCGTCTTAAATGCTCTAATCGCCCCTTCTCGTCCTACAGAAGAATCGTTTTAACCCATGGATCTCAAACAGCTCTGGCTCAATACCCAAGACCTCTGGGGCGCTCTCGACCAGCACCCGCTCGTACATTCCAGCCTGGCGCTGATGGTGCTGTTGGTGATCGCCTTGCTGCTCGGACGAGTGGCGCGCTATGTGGTGCTGCACGCCGTCAAATTGCTTGGCCGGCAACCGGCGATGCAGTGGTTCAACGATTTGTTCCAGAACAAGGTGTTCCATCGCCTGGCGCAAATGACCCCGTCGCTGGTGATCCAGTTCGGTTTGAACCTGGTGCCGGAACTGAGCAAAACCATTCAGAATTTCCTCGGCAACGTCGCCCTGTCCTTCACCATCCTGTTTTTGGTGCTGGCCCTGAGCGCCCTGCTCAACGCCTTGCTGGACATCTACGCACGCACCGAACATGCCCGCACGCGCTCGATCAAAGGCTACGTGCAGTTGGCGAAAATGGTGCTGTTCGTGTTTGGCGCGATCATCATCGTCGCGACCCTGATCGACCGTTCGCCGCTGTTGCTACTGTCGGGGCTGGGCGCCATGTCGGCAGTGATTCTGTTGGTCTACAAGGACACCCTGCTGTCGTTCGTCGCTAGCGTGCAACTGACCAGCAACGACATGCTGCGGGTTGGCGACTGGATCGAAATGCCGCAAGTGGGCGCCGATGGCGACGTGGTGGACATCACCCTGCATACGGTCAAGGTGCAGAACTTCGACAAAACCATCGTCTCGATCCCGACCTGGCGCTTGATGTCCGAGTCGTTCAAGAACTGGCGCGGCATGCAGCAGTCAGGCGGCCGACGGATCAAGCGCAGCCTGTTCATCGACGCCAGTGGCGTGCGCTTCATCCATGACGACGAAGAACATAAATTGACCCAGGTACGCTTGCTCACCGACTACATCAGCCGCAAGCAGGCCGAACTCAAGAGCTGGAACGAGGCCCAGGGCAACGTTTCGGCGATGTCGGCCAACCGCCGGCGGATGACTAACATTGGAACCTTTCGCGCCTATGCGTTGGCGTATTTGAAGAGTCATCCGGAGATTCAACCGAACATGACCTGCATGGTCCGCCAGATGCAAACCACTGCTCAGGGCGTGCCGCTGGAAATCTATTGCTTCACCCGCACCACGGCGTGGGCCGATTACGAGCGGATCCAGGGTGATATCTTCGATTATCTGTTGGCGGTGCTGCCGGAGTTTGGCTTGAGCCTGTATCAGCAACCGAGCGGCAATGATTTGCGTGCTGGGTTGTTGCCGGCGGTGCTCGGCGCAAGCCATATCCCCGAGCCAGAAAAACGCTCGATGTAGCTGCACAGTCTTTCGTAGGAGCTGCCGCAGGCTGCGATCTTTTGACCCTGAAAATCAAAAGATCGCAGCCTGCGGCAGCTCCTACGCGAGTTTTGTTTCGCGTCTGAGACCCAACCGGCTAATCCACACCGCCGCCAGTATCACCGAGCCCCCCAGGAACAACCGCCCCAGTTCTTCATGCTGATTCCAGATCAGCAAGTTGATCAACAGCCCCACCGGCACGTGCAAATTGTTCATCACTGCCAGCGTCCCGCCGTTGACCAGGCAGGCGCCCTTGTTCCACCAGTACAGGCCCAACGCGGTGGACACCAGTCCGAGGAACACCAGCACGCCCCATTGCAGTGGCGCTTCCGGCAGGAAGTTCTGTTTGCCGAACAACAGAAACGCCGGCAAGGCGACCGCCAGCGCGCCGAGGTAGAAGTAACCAAAGCGTCGATAATGCGGCAGGTCGCTCGGATGGCGTGCCACCAGATGTTTGTACAGCACCTGGCCTGCGGCGTAGGTGAAGTTGGCCAGTTGCAGCAGCAGGAACCCCATGAAGAAGTCCGGGTTGATCCGGTCATAGCGGATTACCGCCGCGCCGAGTACCGCGACCAATGCCGCCACCAGTGCCCAGGGATTGAAGCGGCGGTTCAGTGCATCTTCGATCAAGGTCACGTGCAACGGCGTGAGGATGGTGAACAGCAAGACTTCCGGCACCGTCAGCACGCGGAAGCTCAGGTACAGGCAGACGTAGGTCACGCCAAACTGTAACGCGCCGATCAACAGCATCCCGCGCATGAACGCCGGTTCCACCTGGCGCCAGCGGGTCAACGGGATAAACACCAGTCCTGCCAGCAACACCCGCACCAGTACCGCGAAATAGCTGTCGACATGCCCGGCCAGGTACTCGCCGATCAAACTGAAGGAAAACGCCTGAATCAGCGTGACAAAAAGTAGATAGCCCATGCTCGCCTCGTTTCGAATGGCGGCGACGATAGCGGGTTTTGCCGGTTATCGCGAACAGTCAGCCACTACACAAAATCGCAGGCAAAAAAAAGCCCGATCTCGCTAAAGCGTTCAATCGGGCTAGAGCACTCATGAGCAACAAGTGCAAAGGGAGGTTCGATGCGCGAACCGGCTTGAAGGGGTGTACGAGCGCTACTTAACCATCAGGTGATTATCTGGCGATTAACGGCTCAGGCGACCTGGGCCAGTTTGGCGTTGGCCTGGTTCAGACCCTTTTCGTGGAAGTCACCGCCCAGATTCATGCCTTCGGCGTGAATGAAAGTGACGTCGTGGATACCGATGAACGCCATGACCTGACGCAGGTACGGTTCCTGGTGATCGGAAGTGCTACCGGCGTAGATGCCACCGCGAGCTGTCAATACATAAGCACGCTTGCCGCTGAGCAGACCTTGCGGGCCGGTTTCGGTGTACTTGAAGGTCACTCCGGCACGCAGCACGTGGTCGAGCCAGGCTTTGAGGGTGCTGGGGATCGCAAAGTTGTACATCGGTGCGGCCATGACCAAAACGTCGGCAGCCAGCAATTCATCGGTCAACTGGTTGGAGCGCTCCAGCGACGACTGCTCGGTGTCGTTGCGTTGCTCGGCAGGTTTCATCCAGCCGCCCAGCAGGTTGGCATCCAGGTGTGGAACCGGATGGGTCGCCAGGTCACGAACGGTGATCTGGTCGGCCGGGTGTGCGGCTTTCCATTGACTGATGAAGGTTTGGGTCAGTTGACGCGATACCGAGTCTTGCTGGCGGGCACTGCTTTCGATGATCAGAACGCGGGACATGGGATGTAGCCTCCATCGGTGAATGCTGTAAGTCGATGGAGTGGAGATTAAACAGTGTCGCATCGATGAAAAAGCACAAATAACTGCTATAAACCATCAATAAATTCGTTTATAAGCGGAGCGTATCTGCCCCGCCTGTGCAACAGCCCTTATTTGGGTTTGCAGGTCAGGGTGATGTACAGCTTGATGATTTCGCGGTTGAACTTGGCCGAAAGGTCAGCGCTTTTGTCGGCCCCCAGGCTCACGCGGCGAGTACGCGGCGCTTCCGGGCCGTTGCGAAACACCACTGAGCATTCGGCGTCTTTATTGCCGTAATTGTTCAGCGTAATGGCGCCCATGTCGTAAGTCGTGGCGTAGGTGGCGTAGTTGATCTTCAGGCCATTGAGGTTTCTCTCCACATCAATGGGGTAGGCAAACGCGGTCAGCGGCAACATCGCCAGCACCACACAACAGATTTTTTTCATTCGGCAGCCTCCAATGGAAGCTGCCAGCTTAGGACAAGAGGAGCTCCTCATGAAAGCGCCCCGCGTAACCCTTGATCAATGGCGAACACTCCAGGCCGTGGTCGACCACGGTGGTTTCGCCCAGGCCGCCGAAGCGCTGCACCGTTCGCAGTCCTCCGTCAGCTATACCGTAGCGCGCATGCAGGACCAGCTCGGTGTGCCGCTGTTGCGCATCGACGGCCGTAAAGCCGTGCTGACCGAAGCCGGCGGCGTGCTGCTGCGCCGCTCGCGGCAACTGGTCAAACAGGCCAGTCAGCTAGAAGACCTGGCGCACCACATGGAGCAAGGCTGGGAGGCGGAAGTGCGGCTGGTGGTCGACGCCGCTTATCCGAGCGCCCGCCTCGTCCGCGCCTTGACCGCGTTCATGCCGCAAAGCCGCGGCTGCCGGGTGCGTCTGCGTGAAGAAGTATTGTCCGGGGTCGAGGAAGTCTTGCTCGAAGGCGTCGCCGACCTGGCCATCACCGGTCTCAGCATTCCCGGTTACCTTGGCGCGGAATTGAGCGACGTAGAATTTGTGGCCGTGGCCCACCCCGAACACCCGCTGCATCGTCTGAACCGCGAACTGAATTTCCAGGATCTGGAAACCCAGATGCAAGTGGTGATCCGCGATTCCGGTCGGCAGCAGCCACGAGACGTCGGCTGGCTCGGCGCTGAACAGCGCTGGACCGTCGGCAGCCTTGCCACCGCCGCGACCTTTGTCAGCAGCGGTCTGGGTTTCGCCTGGTTGCCCCGGCACATGATTGAACGGGAACTGAAGGAAGGTACGCTCAAGCTGCTACCGTTGGATCAGGGCGGCAGTCGAAACCCGAGCTTCTATCTGTATTCGAACAAGGACAAACCCTTGGGCCCGGCGACGCAGATCCTCATCGAACTGCTGCGCACCTTCGACACCGCGCCGCTGGATGCGCCTTTCGCTGCACCAGAACAAGCCTGACAAGGAGTTGCGCCATGGCCTATTTCGAACACGAAGGTTGCACCTTGCACTACGAGGAATATGGCCACGGCACACCCCTGCTGCTGGTTCACGGGCTGGGCTCGAGTACGCTGGACTGGGAAAAACAGGTCCCGGAGCTCTCGACCCGTTACCGGGTGATCGTCCCGGATGTACGCGGCCACGGTCGCTCCGACAAACCCCACGAGCGCTACAGCATTGCCGGTTTCAGCGCCGACCTGGTCGCGTTGATCGAACACCTGAAGCTCGGCCCGGCGCATCTGGTCGGGTTGTCCATGGGCGGGATGATCGGTTTTCAGCTGGCGGTGGACCAACCATCGCTGCTTAAAAGCCTGTGCATCGTCAACAGTGCCCCCGAGGTCAAAGTCCGTACGGCGGATGATTACTGGCAGTGGTTCAAGCGCTGGAGCCTGATGCACCTTCTCAGTATGCGCACCATCGGCACGGCCCTGGGCGGCAAGCTGTTTCCAAAACCCGAACAGGCAGAGTTGCGGCATAAAATGGCCGAGCGCTGGGCAAAAAACGACAAACGTGCTTATCTCGCCAGCTTCAATGCCATTGTTGGTTGGGGAGTTCAGGAACGACTGGCGAAAGTCACCTGTCCAACCCTGATCGTCAGTGCCGACCGCGACTACACGCCGGTGGCACTGAAAGAAGCCTATGTAAAACTGCTGCCCGATGCGCAGTTGGTGGTGATCGAAGATTCGCGCCACGCAACGCCATTGGACCAGCCACACCGTTTCAACCAAACCCTGCTTGAATTTCTAACCGCAGTCGACACCACTACTCAGGATCACTGACCCATGCTGAAAAAAATCGCCCTAGTCACAGGCTCCGTATTGTTCGCCGCCAACCTGATGGCCGCCCCGGCACCGCACGTGCTGCTGGAAACGACCAACGGCCAGATTGAAATCGAACTGGACCCGGTCAAGGCGCCGATCAGTACCAAAAACTTTCTCGCTTACGTCGACAAAGGTTTCTACAACAACACTATTTTCCACCGCGTGATTCCGGGTTTCATGGCTCAGGGCGGCGGCTTCACGACGTCGATGCAACAGAAGCCTACCGATGCACCGATCAAGAACGAAGCCAGCAACGGCCTGCATAACGTGCGTGGCACCCTGTCGATGGCGCGCACTTCCGATCCGGATTCGGCCACCAGCCAGTTCTTCATCAACGTCAAGGACAACGACTTCCTCGACCCGGGCCGCGATGCCGGTTACGCAGTGTTCGCCAAAGTCGTGAAAGGCATGGACGTCGTCGACATCATCGTCAACTCGCCAACCACCACCAAACAAGGCATGCAGAATGTGCCCATCGACCCGGTGCTGATCAAGTCGGCCAAGCGCATCGACTAAACTGCATAAGGCGTCCTGAGCGGCAGCGGTGTATCACCGCGCCGCTCGCATCGAAAAAAGGAGAGCCCGTACGCGGGCGTTTATCTGATGCTCTATCGTCGTTTCGAAAAACTGATCGATATTTTCCGTGACGCCCCGACGGCGGCTCCGCCGAGCCGGGTTCTCCCCTTCTATACCTATTATTTACGTCAGGTCTGGCCAAGTTTTGCCGCGCTGTTGGTCGTCGGTTTGATCGGCGCGCTGATCGAAGTGGCGCTGTTCAGTTACCTGAGTCGAATCATCGATCTGGCCCAAGGCACGCCAAATACGGACTTCTTCAAAATCCATGGCGTCGAGCTGGCCTGGATGGCGGTGGTCGCACTTTTTCTACGACCGATATTCGTCGGCCTGCATGACCTGCTGGTGCATCAAACCCTGAGCCCCGGCATGACCAGCATGATTCGCTGGCAAAACCACAGTTACGTGCTCAAACAGAGCCTGAATTTTTTCCAGAACGATTTCGCCGGACGCATCGCCCAACGGATCATGCAGACCGGCAACTCCCTGCGCGATTCGGCGGTGCAAGCCGTCGACGCGTTATGGCATGTGCTGATCTACGCGATCAGCTCGCTGGTGCTGTTCGCCGAAGCCGACTGGCGCCTGATGATCCCGCTGCTGAGCTGGATCGCCTGTTACATCGGCGCGCTGTGCTACTTCGTGCCACGGGTCAAGGAACGCTCGGTGGTGTCCTCCGATGCGCGCTCCAAACTCATGGGCCGGATCGTCGACGGCTACACCAACATCACCACGCTGAAGCTCTTCGCCCACACCAACTTCGAACAGCAATACGCCCGCGAAGCCATCGCCGAGCAGACCGAAAAATCCCAACTGGCCGGCCGCGTCGTCACCAGCATGGACGTGGTCATCACCAGCATGAACGGCCTGCTGATCGTCGGCACTACCGGTCTGGCGCTATGGCTGTGGACCCAGTCGCTGATCTCGGTGGGGGCCATTGCCCTGGCCACCGGCCTGGTGATCCGCATCGTCAACATGTCGGGCTGGATCATGTGGGTGGTCAACGGCATCTTCGAAAACATCGGGATGGTCCAGGACGGCCTGCAAACCATCGCCCAACCGATCAGCGTCACCGACCGTGTACCGGCACCGCGTCTGGAAGTGGGCCGTGGCGAAGTGCGTTTCGAACACGTGGCGTTTCACTATGGCAAGAAAAGCGGAATCATCGGCGACCTCAACCTGACCATCAAACCCGGCGAAAAAATCGGTTTGATCGGTCCTTCAGGCGCCGGCAAATCGACCCTGGTCAACCTGCTGCTGCGCCTCTACGACTTGCAGAGCGGACAGATTCTGGTCGACGGCCAGAACATCGCCAACGTGGCGCAGGAAAGCCTGCGCGAGCGGATCGGCATGATCACTCAGGACACCTCGCTGCTGCACCGTTCGATCCGTGACAATCTGCTTTACGGCAAACCCGACGCCACCGACGAAGAACTCTGGGAAGCAGTCCGCAAGGCCCGCGCCGACGAGTTCATCCCGTTGCTGTCGGATGCTGAAGGCCGCACCGGCTTCGATGCTCATGTCGGTGAACGCGGGGTGAAACTCTCTGGCGGCCAGCGCCAACGGATCGCCATCGCCCGAGTGCTGCTCAAGGACGCGCCGATCCTGATCATGGACGAAGCGACCTCGGCGCTGGACTCGGAAGTCGAAGCGGCGATTCAGGAAAGCCTGGAAACCCTGATGCAGGGCAAGACTGTGATTGCCATCGCTCACCGACTTTCGACCATCGCGCGGATGGATCGCCTGGTGGTGCTGGAAAAAGGCCACATCGCCGAAACCGGCAGCCATGCCGAACTGCTGGCCCATGGCGGGTTGTATGCACGGTTGTGGCAGCACCAGACCGGTGGGTTTGTCGGCATCGATTGAGGATTGCGTCTGTGGCGAGGGAGCTTGCTCCCGCTCGGGCGCGAAGCGGCCGCAGATTCAGGTTGTCGGGTTTACCTGGCACAACGCAGTCTCGTGCATTGGGACAGCTTCGCTGCCCAGCGGGAGCAAGCTCCCTCGCCACAAGTGCCTCCGTCAGCTCAAAAAATCCGCCACAGCGCTCTAACCTCAGCCCTGTCGGTAGGGCAAGGCGCTCTTCGCCTCTTCTGCATACCCCATGACGCCGACGCGTTCGCGCTCAAGAAAATCCTTCACCGCCGACTTCAATCCCGGGTGACGCAAGTAGTGCCAGGAATGGGTGATCACCGGTTCAAAACCACGAATCAATTTGTGCTCGCCTTGTGCACCGGCATCGAAACGCTGAAAACCGTTGGCGATTGCGTAGTCCATGCCTTGATAGAAACAGGTCTCGAAATGCAAGCGGTCGAACTCCGCCAGGCAACCCCAGTACCGTCCATAAAAACTATCGCCACCGACCAGACTGAAAGCCATGGCCACCGGCCGTGATCCTTGTTTGGCCAGCACCACCCGGATGGCTTCGGGCATGCGTTCGGCCAACAGGCTGAAAAACTCCCGCGTCAGGTACGGCGACTGTCGACGCACTGCATAGGTGTTGGCGTAGCAGGCATAGACGAAATCCCACTGTGCCTGGTCGAGTTGATGCCCCTCAAGCCATTCAAACTCGATGCCCTGCCCCGCCACTTGCTCACGCTCCTTGCGCATCTGTTTGCGCTTGCGTGAGCTCAGCGCATCAAGGAAGTCCTGAAAATCCCGATAACCGCGATTCTGCCAGTGGTACTGGCAACCGATGCGTTGCAACCAGCCCGGTTGCTCGGCCAATGCCGCATCGGTAAAGGCGTCGGTAAAGTTGATATGGGCGCTGGAGAGCCCTTCAATTTCCAGATAACCCGGCACGCTGTTCAGCAGTTCGAAACCATCCTGCACATTCGCCGCCAGTAACCGTGGCCCGCTGACCGGACTGAACGGCACAGCCGTCAACAGTTTGGGGTAGTAATCGATCCCGGCGCGTTCGCAAGCATCAGCCCAGGCATGGTCGAACACGTATTCGCCGTAGGAATGCCATTTGCGGTAACTCGGCAATGCCGCGAGCAGCCGACCGTCTTCGATGTGCAGCAGATGCTCCGGCTGCCAGCCGGACTGCGGCCCCAGGCTGCCACTGTCTTCCAGCGCCCCGAGAAAAGCGTGCCGCAGAAACGGCTGAGTCTCGGGCACCAGCGCGTCCCACTCTTGAGGCGCGATGGCGGACAGACTGTCCAAAACGTGTAACGGCATCCTGTTCCCCAGCGGTTATTGCCTACAGACCCGCCGAGTATCCCCCATCTCCGGCCCTTGCCGAAATAAAAACCCCGCCGAAGCGGGGTCAATACGAAGTCTGAGGGAGGTGTGACCTGAAATTACTGTTTACCCTTTTGCCGTTCGGCGGCCAGGCGTTCGGCGAGTTCGTCGACACCGGGAAGCGGTTTTTCGGGCATGGCGCGCAAGGTCGCCTGCATCAGGCGCATTTGTCGGATGAACCGTCGGCAATTGGGGCAAAACATCAAATGATGACGCATCATCAGCCGCTCACGAAAGCTCAACTGGCCATCGAGATAATCGCTGGACCGCGCTACTTGTTCCTTACAGGTCAACATTCGCCGGTTTCCTCAAAATGCTCCACGGTTGCAAACACCTTCAACCGTGCGCGGTGCAGCAGCACCCGAACATTGGAGAGCGAGATCTCCAGAAGATTACAAATCTCCTCCAGCTCCAGGCCCTGGCGCTCACGCAAGAGCAGCACGCTGCTTTGCAGTTCCGACAGACTGAGCAAGGTATGTTCCAGGCATTCACGCAGTTCGTTTTCGGTGAGCAGCGCTTCCGGGGTGTCCTGATGCCAGCTGAACGGCGCCACCAGCCAGTGGCCATCAGCGGCGGAGAAACGATCATCATCGATGGTGCCGTGGGGTGACGGCAGGTCATCGAGCAAGACTTCCCGGCGGTTTTGTTTGTATCGGCCTTTTGCCGCGTTGGCGGTGATGGTCAACAGCCAGGTCTTGAGACTGGAACGCCCCTCGAACCCGTTCAGATTACGCACCACCGACAGCCAGGCATCCTGCACCACTTCGTCGGTATGCCGGTTACCGACGATGGCATACGCCACCGCCCGCATGGCGCTCTGGTAGGTGCTGACCAACTCCTTGAAAGCCTTTTGCTCGCCCGCCAACAGGCGGGCGAGCAGTTGCGTGTCGTCAGTCATCAATACTGATTCCTGTGGCGAGGGGGCTTGTCGGAACGCCGCACCGCCCCGTTCGGCTGCGAAGCAGTCGTAAACTCAGCTCACCCATTACATCTGACACAACTCAGTTTCCAGTATTGGGACAGCTTCGCTGTCCAGCGGGGGCAAGCCCCCTCGCCACAGAGTGGGTGCATGACTCAAGCTTGTCACTACCCTTCACAACTCAGCGCTTGCGCAGAATCACGCTGCCAATCGAATAACCGGCACCAAACGAGCTGAGTACCGCCAGCGAACCGGCTGGCAAATCGTCCTGGTTCTTGTGAAAGGCAATCACCGAACCTGCAGAGCTGGTGTTGGCATACGTGTCGAGAATCACCGGGGCTTCTTCTTCGGTGGCTTCGCGGCCGAGCAGCTTCTTGACGATCAGGTGGTTCATGCTGAGGTTGGCCTGGTGCAGCCAGAAGCGCTTCACGTCGCTGATGTTCAGCTTGTTCTCGTCCAGGTGGGTGGCGATCAGCTCCGCGACCATCGGGCAGACATCACGGAACACCTTGCGACCTTCCTGGACGAACAGTTTGTCACGGGCACCGATGCCCTCTTCCGCCGCGCGGTTGAGGAAGCCGAAGTTGTTGCGAATGTTGTTGGAGAACTTGGTCAGCAGTTTGGTGCTGACGATGTCGAACTGATGCTTGGACGTGGCCAGATCGGCACGTTCGATGATCACCGCAGTGGCGGCGTCGCCGAAGATGAAGTGGCTGTCGCGGTCGCGGAAGTTCAGGTGACCGGTGCAGACTTCCGGGTTGACCATCAGGATCGCCCGGGCCTGGCCCAGCTGTACGCTGTTGGTGGCGGCCTGAATACCGAACGTCGCCGAGGAACAGGCCACGTTCATGTCAAAACCGAAACCTTCGATACCCAGCGCTTCCTGGACTTCAATGGCAATGGCCGGATAGGCGCGTTGCAGGTTAGAGCAGGCAACGATCACCCCGTCGATGTCCGCCGCCGTCTTGCCGGCGCGTTGCAGGGCCTGCTCGGCAGCGCCAATGGCCATCTGGCAAAGCACCGACCATTCGTCATTGGAGCGCTCGGGCAAACGAGGTGCCATGCGCTTTGGATCGAGAATACCTTCCTTGTCCATGACAAAGCGGCTTTTGATCCCCGAGGCTTTTTCGATAAACGCGGCGCTGGATTCGGTCAGTGCCTGCACTTCACCGCGCTCGATGGCGTCGGCGTTTTCAGCGTTGAACTGAGCGACATAAGTATTGAAAGACTGCACCAGCTCTTCGTTGGAGATGCTGTTGGCCGGTGTGTACAGGCCGGTGCCGCTGATGACGACATTATGCATGGTCGTTTCTCTAATCTGTTCAGGCAGAAAGTATTGGCACCGACGTACCAACACATAAAGGGTTTATCCCGTCGAAGGGCATCAACCTGGCATCTCTTGATTCCGATCCGCCCGGGTTGCGAGACTCAAATATGCGGCGGCGGTGTTTATAACGGCGAAGTTTGCCATAAACATTGGCGTTTGGCCCCTTTTGCTGGATCAAACGCTCCCACAGTGTTCAGGGTTCGACTTGAGCCCATTGCTTGCTCAAACGCTTGTCGGAGATCGGCACCTTGGTCCCCAATTGCTGGGCAAACAGCGAAACCCGGTATTCCTCCAGCCACCAGCGATAGAGTTCAAGCTGCGGATCGCGCTTGCCTTCCTGCGCGTGCTTGTTGGCGCGGGTCTGGTATTGAGTCCAGAGACCGGACAACTCGCCGCTCCAGACCCGATCCTTTTGCACCTGAGCCCCAAGTTTCTCGAAGCGCTGCTCGATGGCTTTCAAGTAACGCGGCAACTCCTTGAGCCACTGCATCGGGGTTTCACGGACAAAGCCCGGATACACCAAGTGACTGAGCTGCTGCTTGATGTCGTTCAGGGCGACCGCTTGCGCCAGGTCGATCTTGCCTTTGAAGCGTTTCTGCAAAGCGTGCCAGAGCTTGAGCGTTTCCAGTGTCAGTTTCGCCAGACGCTCGGCATGCTCGGTCCACGCACCGCGCTTGCGCTCGGCCAGCGAGGCCAAACCCGCGCCGTCACGCGGCAAACTCGCTTCGCCGTCAAGAATGCAGCTGTCGAGGCTCGCCAGCAGGATGTCTTCCACCAGACTGTCGATACGCCCCAGCTCGCGGTACATCAGGCCCAGCTCGGTGAGCCCCGGCAGCTTGCCGCGCAAGAACTTGGCCGGCTCGGCCAGTTGCTGCATGAGCAACCGCTGCAACGCCCGACGATGCTGGAACTCGGCCTCGGCCGGGGTCGAAAAACGCCCTTCCTTAACGGTGCCCGCCTCTTCCACCAGCGCCGGGTAGACCGTCATCGACAGCCCGGCGATCTTCTGCTGGGTTTTCTCGGCCACCGCAGCGAAGACCTTGGCCTCCACCGGCTGTTGGCTTTTCGCCGTCTGCGGTACAGCCAAAGCAGCCTGGCTGGCCTCGGCGAAACGTGCGGTCAGCTCAGGCAGATCACGGCCCTCGCCGAGGAATTTGCCCTGGCCATCGACGATTTCCAGGTTCATCCGCAGATGACTTTCAACCTGCTGCGCTGCCTCCGCCCAGGCCTCGTCGCTGACCCGTGCACCAGTCATGCGCAACAGTTCACGGCCCAGCGCAAGCGGCAGCGAACCTTCAGCGAAGGTGATGCGCTGCAACGCCGCTTTGACAAAATCCGGCACCGGCACGAAGTTCTTGCGCAAGGCCTTGGGCAAGTTACGCACCAGGGCAATGCTCTTGGCTTCGATCACCCCCGGCACCAGCCACTCCAGGCGTTCCGGCGGCAGCGCTGGCAACAGCGGTGCCGGTACGCGCAGGGTCACGCCGTCGCGGGGATGGTTGGGCTCGAAGTGGTAGCTCAACGGCAGGGTCAAATCGCCCAGGTGCAGGGTGTCCGGATAATGCGCAGCAGTGACTTCGCTGGCTTCGCGGGCCAGCACGTCTTCTTCGCGCATGATCAGCAATTGCGGGTCTTTCTGGCTGTTGATCCGATACCAGCTGTCGAAGGTCGCGGTCTGATGGATCTCTGCCGGCAAGCGCGCGTCGTAGAAGGCAAACAGGGTTTCCTCGTCCGCCAGAATGTCGCGACGACGGGCCTTGGCCTCCAGTTCGTCGAGCTGTTCCAACAATTGCTCATTGGCAGACAGACACTTGGCTTTCGACTGAATCTCACCCCGCACCAGCGCTTCGCGGATAAACAGTTCACGCGAGGTGACAGGATCGATCGGCCCGTAATGCACGGGGCGGCGACCGACCACGATCAGCCCGAACAGAGTGATCTGCTCGAAGGCCACGACCTGTCCGCGCTTCTTCTCCCAATGCGGTTCGAAGTGGTTCTTCTTGATCAGGTGCCCGGCCAGCGGTTCGATCCAGTCCGGCTCGATCTTCGCCACCATGCGCGCATAAAGCTTGGTGGTTTCCACCAGTTCGGCGGTCATCAGCCATTGCGGACGTTTCTTGCCCAGGCCCGATGACGGGTGAATCCAGAAGCGCCGCTGACGCGCACCGAGGTAGTCGCCGTCTTCGGTTTTCTGGCCGATCTGGCTGAGCAATCCGGACAACACCGCTTTGTGCAGTTTCGGGTAGTCCGCCGGCTCTTTGTTCAGGCTCAACTGCATGTCGCGGCAGATCAGGCTCAACTGACGATGGGAATCACGCCACTCGCGCAGGCGCAGGTAATTCAGGAAATTCTTGCGACACCAGTTGCGCAGCGGGCTGGCGGTCAGGGCCTGGCGCTGCTCTTCAAATCCACGCCACAGATTGACCAGTCCGGCGAAATCCGAGTCCACGTCTTTCCATTGTGCGTGGGCCTGATCGGCCGCCTGCTGACGCTCCGGCGGCCGCTCGCGCGGGTCCTGGATCGACATCGCACTGGCGACGATCAGCACTTCCTGCAAGCTGCCGAGTTTCGCTGCTTCGAGCAACATCCGGCCCATGCGCGGGTCCACCGGTAAACGCGCCAGTTGCCGGCCGAGCGGCGTCAGTTGGCTGTTGCGATCGACTGCCGAGAGTTCTTGCAGCAGGTTGAAACCGTCGCTGATGGCCTTGCCATCCGGCGGCTCGATAAACGGGAAATCGGTGATTTCACCGAGGCGCAGATGGAGCATCTGCAAAATCACCGCCGCGAGGTTGGTACGGAGAATTTCCGGATCGGTAAATTCCGGCCGACCGATGAAATCTTCTTCGCTGTACAGACGGATGCAAATACCCGGCTCGACCCGTCCGCAACGGCCTTTACGCTGGTTGGCGCTGGCCTGGGAAATCGCCTCGATCGGCAAGCGCTGGACCTTGGCCCGGTAGCTGTAGCGACTGATGCGCGCCGTACCGCTGTCGATCACGTAACGAATGCCCGGCACGGTCAGCGAGGTTTCCGCGACGTTGGTCGCCAGCACCACGCGACGGCCCGGATGGGACTGGAAAATCCGCTGCTGCTCGGCCGGCGACAGCCGTGCGTACAGCGGCAGAATTTCGGTGTGTTTGAGCTGGGCCTTGCGCAGCATGTCCGCCGCGTCACGAATCTCTCGTTCGCCGGGCAGGAACACCAATACGTCGCCGGGACTGCGGCGCTCGCTGCGTTCGAATGCAGCAATTTCATCGAGGGTGGCGAGGATCGCCTGGTCCACGGTCAGGTCGTCTTCGACCCGGTTGCCCTCTTCGTCCTGCTCCAGCGTCAACGGCCGATACCAGGTGTCCACCGGGAAAGTGCGGCCCGAGACTTCGACAATCGGCGCATCGTCGAAATGCTTGGAGAAGCGCTCAAGATCGATGGTCGCCGAGGTGATGATGACTTTCAGGTCCGGGCGACGCGGCAGCAGGGTTTTCAGGTAACCAAGCAGGAAGTCGATGTTCAGGCTGCGTTCGTGGGCTTCGTCGACGATGATCGTGTCATAGCGTTCGAGGTAGCGGTCGTTCTGGGTTTCCGCCAGCAGGATGCCGTCGGTCATCAGTTTGATCAGGGTGTTGGAATCGCTCTGATCCTCGAACCGCACCTGATAGCCGACCAAGGCACCGAGCGGCGTCGCCAGCTCTTCGGCCACCCGGCTCGCCACGCTGCGCGCAGCAATTCGGCGAGGCTGGGTGTGGCCGATCAGGCCGTGCTGGCCGCGCCCGATTTCCAGGCAGATCTTCGGCAACTGGGTGGTTTTACCCGAACCGGTTTCACCAGCGATGATCAGCACCTGATGCTTGAGCAGCGCTTCCTTGATTTCGTCGCGCTTGGCGGCAATCGGCAAGCTGTCGTCGTAACGAATCAGCGGCAGGCTGGCACGTCGCGCCAACACCTGGTCGCAGGACGCTTGCATGCGCGTCACCCACAAGGCCTGCTTGGCCTCGTCGGGTTTCTTGCGCAGCTCGAGCAACTGCCGCCGCAGCCGGTGGCGGTCGGCGAGCATGGCGTGATCGAGGTTTTTCAGCAGTTTGTCGATGGAAGGCGATTCGTCAGTCATCAGGTACGCAAAGGTCGTCTAGTGGCGCAGGGGGCGGATTGTCGCAGATTTGAGTCCATAGCGACGAATCCAACCTGCTTTTGTGGCGAGGGAGCTTGCTCCCGCTGGGTTGCGAAGCGGCCCAAAAAGGGGACTGCTGCGCAGTCCAACGGGAGCAAGCTCCCTCGCCACAAGGTGTTCACTCAGTCGGGTTATTCGTTATCCAGGCCTTTTCGTCGATACGGGAACACATCGATCACCTTGCCGGCGCGAATCGCCGCTTGCAGGCTTTTCCAGTAATCGGCGTTGTACAGCTCGCCATGCAGTTGATCGAACAACCGTCGCTGCGCGGAGTCGGCGAACAGGAACGGTGGGAACTCCTCGGGGAACACGTCCAGCGGCCCGATCGAATACCACGGTTCGGAGGCCATTTCATCTTCCGGCGTGCGCGGTTGCGGAATGTGGCGGAAGTTGGCTTCGGTGAGAAAACAGATCTCGTCGTAGTCATAAAACACCACGCGCCCGTGTCGGGTGACGCCAAAGTTTTTCAGCAGCATGTCGCCGGGAAAAATGTTCGCCGCCGCCAGTTGCTTGATCGCCAGGCCGTAATCTTCCAGCGCTTCGCGCACCTGCGCGTCGTTGGCGTTTTCCAGGTAGAGGTTCAACGGGGTCATGCGCCGTTCGGTCCAGCAGTGGCGGATCAGCACGGTGTCGCCTTCCACCTGGACCGTCGACGCGGCGACTTCCAGCAACTCGGCCAGGCACGCCGGGTCAAACTTGCTCAACGGAAAACGGAAGTCGGCGAACTCCTGGGTATCGGCCATGCGCCCAACCCGGTCGACGCTTTTCACCAGGCGATACTTCTCGATCACCGTGGCGCGGTCGACGTTTTTCGACGGCGAGAAACGGTCCTTGATGATTTTGAATACGGTGTTGAACCCCGGCAGGGTAAACACGCTCATGACCATGCCGCGCACGCCCGGGGCCATGATGAACTGGTCGTCGGTGTTGGCCAGGTGGTTAATCAACGCCCGATAGAACTCCGACTTGCCGTGTTTGTAGAAACCGATCGAGGTGTACAGCTCGGCGATGTGCTTGCCCGGCAGGATGCGCTTGAGGAAACCGATGAACTCCGCCGGCACCGGCACATCGACCATGAAGTACGAGCGGGTGAACGAAAAGATGATCGACACTTCGGCTTCATCGGTGATCAACGCGTCGATCTGAATCCCCCGGCCTTCGCGGTGCAGAAACGGAATCACCAGCGGCCATTGCTCGTCCGTGGTGTAGATGCGTCCAACCAGGTAGGCGCCCTTGTTGCGGTAGAGCACCGAGGAAAACAGCTCGACGCTCAGTTCCGGGTCCTTGCAGACCCAATCCGGCAAATTCTCGCGCAGTTGCGCTTCGAGCCGGCGCAGGTCGCGGTCGAGGTCGCCGTAGTCTTCGCTGAAGCGGTAATCGGCAAAAATGCTCGCGAGCATGCCGGACAGCTGACCATGCGGCTTATAGATCCGGGTCTGCGCGGCCCGGGCCCGGTGCAAGCTGGGCCGGGTGGTGTGGATGAACATGCAGCCATCGCTGATCAGGTCATGACTGAACAGCCCGCAGAAAATCGAGTTGTACCAGGTCTCGGACAGTTCATCGTCGAAACGCAGGTCGATCAGGTTGATGTAGGCGCTTTTGACCAGCGGCCAGCAGCTGACATCCATCAGCACCTCAGCCTCGAAGGCAGCATGCAGGCGCCCCACCACTTCGCTGACCTTGGCTTCGTAGAGGTTGATCCGCGCCGCCGATGCGACTTGCGTTTCCTGCCACTGCGCCCGTTCGAAACGCTCCCGGGCGCCGTCAGTGATCTGGCGGAAATGCTCGCGGTAATCGTCAAAGCCGTCGAGGATCATCTGGGCGATATCGGCGGCGGGCCATGGCTGCGGCATGTGAAGACCTCTGCGGGATGGTTCTTATCGTTGGGGCTGAGCTTAGAGGTCAATTGTTACGCAACGCAACCATTGCCTTGGCTCCGGGAGACAGCGACACTTGCGCCCTGATAAAGGAAGGAACGAGCCGTGAACCCCGTCGATATTCTGCGTATGTTGTCACTTGCTGCCATTTGGGGGGCGAGCTTTCTGTTCATGCGCATCATTGCCCCAGTGATTGGCACAATCCCCACTGCTTTTTTCCGCGTATCGATCGCCGCCACCGGGTTGCTGGTGATTCTGGCGCTGATGCGGATCAGTTGGGATTTCCGTGGCAAGTTCAAAACCGTACTGCTGCTCGGGATGATCAACTCCGGTCTTCCAGCGACCCTGTACTCAGTGGCGGCTCAAGTGCTGCCGGCCGGCTACTCGGCGATTTTCAACGCCACCACGCCGCTGATGGGCGTATTGATCGGCGGCCTGTTCTTCAGCGAAAGACTCACCCTGTCAAAAATTGCCGGGGTTGCCCTCGGGTTGTTTGGCGTCGCCATCCTGACCCGCGCAGGTCCAGTGGCTTTTGACATGGAATTGCTGATGGGCGCCCTGGCCTGCCTGTTGGCAACCACCTGCTACGGTTTCGCCGGGTTCCTGGCACGACGTTGGCTCGACCATCAAGGCGGCCTCGACAGCCGTCTCTCGGCACTGGGCAGCATGCTCGGGGCAACGCTGTTCGTGTTGCCGTTGTTCGGCTACAGCGTCATCACTCAGCCGCCCGTTAGCTGGGGTGGCTGGAGCGTCTGGTTGTCACTGCTGGGCTTGGGACTGGGCTGCACGGCGTTTGCCTACATCCTGTATTTCCGCCTGCTGAGCTCGATCGGCCCGGTCAAATCGATGACCGTGACCTTCATGATCCCGCCGTTCGGGGTGTTGTGGGGCGCGTTGTTTCTGGGTGAACCGCTGTCGATGGCGCATCTGTATGGCGGGCTGTTGATTGCAGGGGCGTTGTGGCTGGTGTTGAAGCCTGCAGCGGTGAAGGTGCCTGAACTGGCGGAGCAGTAACCCAAGGCCAAGCCCGGGATCAGGCCGAAACCGCAGGGACATGAGGCGATCCTTAATAGCTATGGGTGGATCACGATAAAAGTGACTTTGGGTATTGCCGGCCAACGACCGTGTATCGAGAACCTCAAATCGCCGCCAATAACCCGGAAGTCCTCTCCAATGAAGAGTTGCGAGGCGCTGGATCAACTACATCCATGCAACGTTTGAGGGAGTCGAAATCTGGCGTCTGGGACAGGCAAACCTGTATGGCCTGACTCACGGATACCGACACCAGCGAGCATTCCGTGCGCCACCCCTCATAGATAAGCGTATGGCGAATCTGAGGGTTTTCATGGCAGTACTTCAACAAATTGAATTCCGTTGAGCGCACCAGGGCGGTGTTAATTATCAACAGATCAAAAGGCTGACCTTGAGTGCGGGTCACCGACTGCACCTCTTGAAATGAACTCAAGGGAGCAATTCGGCAATAGCCCAGCTGATTGAGCATTTTTTCTATTTTGATTCTCTGAAAATGCTGCCCGTCAGCGATCAATATGCGCAGCGCTTTGTTTGACATGCGGTAAACCTGACAGGTTGGCCCCGTGAGCGCTTATCAACATCTGCAACTCACTGAAGAGCAACCAAGGCTACCTTTCACCACTAAAAATGAATCTAAGACAATTCTGAAACAGCCGTCCTCCTTCCTCGGTTTAGGTCAGGAGGAACGTGGAACAGTTAACGACTCGGCCTAAAACTAAAACAAGCTCGAATACACTCTAAAAACACGCGCTTATGGAGAGGTCAACGTAATCAGGTAAGCGCCCGAATTCACCGGTTTGCCTGAGCCATCCACCAGCGCGTATTGCTGATTGTAATAACGGCCCTCCTTACCGCTGTCAGCGACCAGTTTCACGCCCACATTGTAATGATCGAGTGCACTGACCGAGCGGACCGGCTCAACACTGCGCACACTGATGACACTGCCTCGCGCCAGCGCTGGGCAGTCGTCCAGTCTCAACCCGCCCACCTGGGCAGAAGACGCGCACGACGACTCGACAATGCTGCCGTGAAATGAAATGACACCCTGCGCCACCGGTGTCGCCGCGAAACACATTCCGGTCAGACTGAAAAACAGCCCCATACCGACAGAGAAAAACTTCCCGTTCATGCTGACACTCCTGATGTAAAGGCTTACGTCTTGAGTATCGACCAAGATCGGTTTTTTTTAAGGATTGTCTGATGGTTTCAGACCTGCTTTACCAGACAGGTCTCAGATCGGAAGAAATGCCCCCCTGATACCGGACTGCAAGTCAGGATTGACGACGCCCCTGCTTTTAAGAAATGCCTGAGAGCCGTTCCACTCACCCAACTCTTACCATGGGGCCGATATCACGTCTCAAACTCTCTCAGGGAAACACCATCCGTTAATGTTCAAAGACAATCGATTACTGACTTCTCGGACTTACCCGACAACGCGTCTGGGCAGGGTGCTACTGCTGCTCCTGCTTTGGGTCGTCACACAGGCACAGGCCTCGCTCAAGATTGAAGGCACACGCTTGATCTACTTCGGCAAGGATAAAGAGGCCAGCATCAGCGTCATTAACCAGACCGCCCAGGACACAGTGCTGCAAAGCTGGATTAGCCATGAGGACGACAACGACACCAGCGCTCTACCTTTCGCCATCGTCCAACCGCTAGTGCAATTGCACAGCCAGGAGCGCCACCTGCTGCGAATTCTTTATGTCGGTGAAGGCCTGCCCGACGATCGCGAGTCGCAGCTTTGGCTGAACATCATGGAAATCCCCCTCAAGCCGGAAAACCCGGACAGCGTGCAGTTTGCAATCCGTCAGCGCTTGAAACTCTTTTATCGCCCCCCCGGCCTTCAAGGCTCCGCGTCCGAAGCCGTGCAAAAACTAATCTGGAAAAAGCCGGACGGGCAACGAATTGAAATAAGAAATCCGACTCAGTTTCACCTTTCCCTGATTGATGTAGGGATCGGCTCGGGCAGCCATACACAGAAGCTTTCCGAGTATGTATTTCTGAAACCCGGAGAAGACCGGCTTATCGAAACGCCAACAATCGCTATCAGCGCTGACACAAAAATAACCTTTACCGAAATCACCGACATTGGTTTGCAAACCCGCCATAGCGCAAACCTTCAGTAATGCATCACCGCGTGCCCTCACCGCAGGATATTCATTCCATGTCACCCGTTAAAAAGCTTCTACTGACCTCACTGCTTGCCTTCGCTGCGAGCCCCGCCACCAGCTTCGCACTGTCCTGCAAAGAAGATGGCACTGGATCTGCCATCATCAAGGAAGCACTGGGAACGGCACTTGCCGTCCCCGCCGATGCTCCAGACGGAACGATTATCTGGGAGTCAGCCCCCAGGTCAATCAATGTCATATGCGCCGATGACTATGAAAGAGGTCCTGAAGAGATCTACTTCCACATTAATCCGGCAAAAGTAAATATTGGTAAAGGTATTCGCTTAGGCATACGTTACAAATCTGCGCCTATCACCCAGAGCAGCGGTAAAGTCAGCACCGGCATATCCTCCCACCTCGGCTGCAACTGGGCAAACTGCACAGGCTGGAACAAAGCAAAATTCACCCTGAACTTCAGTGTTTTCATCGAAAAATACGGCCCTACCCCACCTTCGGGACAAGCCAGCACACTCACTGAATACCGGGTCTTTCAATTGGACGGCGTGGGCGACCTCAATCCAAGGCCCAACAGTAACCTCAACTATGTCGTGACGGGCATGAACAACATTCGCTTCGTACCTTGTACCCCGGAGCTGACGATTACCCCCAGTGTGGTCAATTTCCGCCGCGCTCTTTCCGGCACAGCACAAATCGGACAGGTCGCCAGCACCGCCAATTTCAGTCTGAGCCTGCTCAGAAGCTGCGATACGCCCTATACGGTCAACGCCCGATTCGCCACCACGCCTGGTGGGGGGAGCGTGATCAGCAACTTGCTGGTTCCGTCCAATAACAGTTCCGTTGGCATTTCATTGGTACGCCAGGAAACCAACGAAAAAATCCCGTTCAACACCTGGTTCAAGCTGGCCGCACTGACCGAGGCCGGTCAGATAAGAAATGACTTCAGAGCCGACTTGATCTGGCGTACCGCGCCTGTACCCGGAACCTTTGAGGCCGCCGTGATCGTCGATATGTTTTACAAATAGCTCACGTCCAGCCAGGCGTTTAAGAATCGCCTGATGCCCCTTCGACAGATCGCCCTTTAGAGTCCGGGGATGAAACTAAAAAGTTACCTGCTCCAGATCAGCCCGGTGTTATCCAGCCCCGAAGCAGCCAGAAAACTGCTTCGTCTTTTTGCCCTCGTTTTATTGATCGGCATTCTGAGCGGTGTTTACAACTTTCTGCTATTCACCTTCAACAATGACATTTCCCAGCGTCGCGGCTACATGAGCAGTGCGATTGCCGAGGCGTACACTTTCTTCACCAATCGCGAGGCCTTGCTCGAAAGCCTCAGTCTGTCGGCAGTGCGCAAATCCAAACAGGCCAAACCGCTTGTTTACCTACCCTCCACCGAAGAAGTCCATCTGCAATTGGGTAATACCCCCGGCAATCTGTGGAGTATCTGGCTGACCCAGCGCATGCGCGACTACATGAAAGGCAAGCAGGTCAATCTGCTTTACGTGAACACCGGCCCGAACGCGCAAGTAACACGTCTTTATGACTCAACATCGGTGGTGCCCGACTTTTCGTCCAGCATGCTGAGTCAGTTGGAAGTGCTAAAGGACAGTGACACATCGACCATCGACGAACTGTGGCTGACGGATCAGTCCGAGCAACGCTCGCATCTGTATATTTTCATTCGTCTGGATGACCGTGATTCAGACTCCGGCTGGTTGGGCCTGGAGATGGACAGCCGGGAAATCTCCACGACCCTGAACGATCAGAGCGCGGGTGAGTTCATGATGCTCAACTCCCAGGGCATGCTGGTGTTCACCAACAGCCACACCGCGCAATTGAGCCAGATGCTGCTCGAACCTCAAGGTCAAAACTTTTTCGGGTTTGTCGGCAGGGGGCTGGTGCCGGACCATCTGGTGATCCGCAAACAACTGAAGTCTTCGGACTGGCAACTGGTGTATTCGATCGACCTGCTGGCGGTGATGTCCGGATTGTGGCTGCAACTGTTGGGCTCGCTGGTGTTCTGCCTGCTCAGCGTGACACTGATCCTGTTGCTGATGCGGCGTGTCGAATGCCGCTTCATTACGCCTGCGATGAACCGCATTCAGGCGCTGATCGAGAGCGAGGCATTCAGCCGTGATGTAATCCAGACAGCTCCCGTGGCCCTATGCGTACTGCGCCGTACCGACGCTCAAGTGGTACTGGAAAATACCCTGGCCCAGCAATGGCTGGGTAACGGTCTGGAACGCGAGGTGTTGTGCGCCGGCTGGATCAGGCAGGCATTCGACACCGAACAGCCCAACCGCTCCGATTACTTTGAAACCATCGAAGGTCGGCACCTGTACCTCAGTAGCGCGCCAACCCGTTACAAAGGTGAGGACGTGCTGTTTTGCGCCTTCAGCGATATCAGCGCACGCAAACAGGTGGAAGCGGCGCTGGAGGAAGCCCGGCAGTCGGCAGATGCGGCCAACGAGGCAAAAACCCTGTTCCTGGCCACCATGAGCCATGAAATTCGTACGCCGCTCTATGGCGTGCTGGGCACCCTGGAATTATTGGCCCGGACCCAACTCGATGCGCAGCAAAAGGACTATTTGCACGCCATAGAAGGTTCCTCCGCGACCCTGCTCCAATTGATTTGTGATGTGCTCGATGTCTCAAAAATCGAAGCCGGGCAACTTGCACTGGAATTGAGCGAGTTCTCCCCTTTGGATCTGGTTCACGAAGTCATTCAGGGTTACGCCGCAGCCGCCATGGGCAAAGGACTGCAGCTTTACGCCTGCTTCGATCCGCAACTGCCCGAACGGCTGATCGGCGACGTTACCCGGATCCGGCAAATCCTCAATAACTTGCTCAGTAACGCGGTGAAGTTCACGGACTGCGGTCGGGTGGTATTGCGCGTCAAGTTGCTGAACCGCGATGGCGAACGTTCGAGTCTGTTGTGGCAAGTGTCTGACACAGGCAACGGTATTGCTCAGGAAGACCAGAGCTTCATTTTCGAGCCGTTCTATCAAACCGAAGGCAATACCAATGTTGTTGCCGGCACCGGACTCGGGTTGCCCATTTGCCAACGTCTGACTCAACTGATGAATGGCCATATTCGCATGGTCAGCGAACTCGGACTGGGCAGCAGTTTCACCCTGACCCTACCGCTCGAAGAAGCCTCAGCCGCTGTCGAGGCGAGCACCATGAGCAGCCTGTTGCCAGAGACTATTTACGTAGTCTCGCCGATTCGCGAGCTGGCGGAGTCAATCAGCGGCTGGTTGCGCCGTTGGGGTGCCCGGGCACAGATCGGCCGCCCGTCCCAGGCGGACGCCGCCAGCGGCCACCTGTTGCTCGAACTGCATCCAGGCACCGTCGAGCAACCGCTGGTACCCGACTGGTCAGGTCCGTTGATTATTGTCAGTGGTAACGGTTGCAGTGAACCGCAAATCGAAGCGGGTAGCTGGCACGTCAACCTTAACCATTTGAGCGCCATTCACCAGGCGGTTAGCCAGGCACAGGGAATCTGGGTCGCCAGAATCGATGAATATGCACAAAAGCGCGAGCTGAAGAAGCTCAACCTGCACATCCTGGTGGCCGAAGACAACATCATCAATCAGTTGATTCTCAGGGATCAGCTTGAGGAACTTGGCTGCACCGTGGAGATGGCTTGCGATGGGCACGAAGCACTGCTGCTCTGGAAAGCCGGGGACTTCGACGTGGTCCTGACCGATGTGAACATGCCCAACGTCAACGGCTATGAGTTAGCCAAAGAACTGCGCCGTCAGGGCTGCTCGCTCCCGATCATCGGAGCAACGGCCAATGCCATGCGCGGAGAAGCAGAACTGTGTCTTGCAGCCGGAATGACCCATTGCCTGGTCAAACCCTTTGCGTTGCGGGCCCTATTCAATTACCTGGCGCCTTATGAAGGGACCTCCCATGAAGCCCTGTAACATTTTGATCGTTGAGGACCACCCTTTCCAGCACATGTATCTGCAGCATTTGTTCAGTGAACTGGGTGAGTTCAATCTCGAAGCCGCACGTGATGGTAAAGAGGCGCTGGAACGCTTGCAGCAGTGCGATTTCGACCTGGTGCTGACGGACCTGTTGATGCCGGGTATGGACGGCGTTCAGTTTATCCAGAGCCTGGCCGGTCTACGCCACAAGCCAACCCTGGCGATCATGAGTGCTGCGTCCAGGCGCATGTTGATGGCCGCCAGTCTAGTGGCTAAAAACCTGGGCGTGGAAGTGATCGGACTGATTTCCAAGCCCGTCTCCTCAGCCTCGCTGCGCAGCCTGACGGAACAACTCGACGGCAAGAACCGCAGTGCTTCACAGGTCATTCCTGCGCCCCTGGAGTTTGACCGGAATTCGATTATCCGGGCGATGAGTGATGGACAGTTTCAGGCCTGGTTTCAGCCCAAGAAGTCTCTGGCCAACGGCCGCATCGTCGCCGCCGAAGCCTTGGTGCGCTGGATGCACCCGGAGCAAGGCGTCATGCTTCCTGGCTCGTTCCTGCCGGCGCTCAAGGCGTTCGGACTAGAGGAACGTTTGTTATGGCTGGTGTTGAAGCAGGCCATTTATGCCCAGGCGCGATGGCGCCAGCAGGGCTATGACATTCCCGTGTCGATCAACTTGCCGACGCACCTGCTCAACAGCCATGACCTGGCGGACCGTCTGCTGGAATTTGTCCTGCACCACCAGGGCATACCAGGCAAGATCTGTTTCGAATTGATGGAGTGCTCCATTCCGCAGGACATCAGCAACTTCTACGCGGGTGCCTGCCGTCTGCGCATCAAGGGTTTCGGCCTATCGCAAGACGATTTCGGCAAGGGCTACAGCTCTTACATGAACCTGGTTTCGACCCCCTTTACCGAACTCAAGATCGACCGGGCGCTAGTCCAGGGCTGCCACGAAAACGAAGGAATGACCTCGGCCTTGACCAGCATTGTCGCGCTGGGTCGCAAGCTGGGCCTGACAGTGGTGGCCGAAGGTGTGGAAACGCCACAGGAGCTTGCGCTGCTGCGAAAAATCGACTGCACGCAAGTTCAGGGGTTTCTGATTTCCCATGCAGTCTCATCGGACCAGTTCCAGCAGTTGCTGAGCAATGATGGTCCGGCGACATTTTATTAATTTTCCGGCCTGACCGACGCTCATCAAACATCAGAGGTATTATCCATCCTGCACCGACTCTTCACTATCCTGCGGATATCCTTAATGAAACACGACAACGCCCTCCTGGAGAAACTCACCCGTAGTTCATTGCGACTGAACAAAGGGTTGATGGTGTTGCTCGGGGTGGCGTTATTGTTCGTCGGAACCAGCTATTGGTTGTATCAGCGGGTGGTCAAAGAGCAGTACCACGATGTGCGCTTTCACTTTTCGCGTTTGATGGAGAACATTCAGGAGCAGGAGTCCTTCTTAAAGACTTTGTCGCAACTCAGTCATCAGGACGAACTGCTCAATGACGAAAACGTCGAGGTGCACCTGCAAAAAATGCCATTGCAAGAGGGCGTTTATAAAGGGCAAGAGTTTCCGTTCTCGATGCCCTTCAGCATCAAACTCAATCAACAGAAAATCGCCGCCACCGAGCATCCAAAAGTCTTCGCGTTGGGCGTACATCTGACCAACTTCTACGGTGGTTTCTGGTCGGCCTCACACTACCAGTCGCCGCAGGTCTTCCTGTTCAATCATCAGGATAATTTCGACATTGCCGTTCCGGCCGCCGGACACCTGCATGGCAATACGGCAAACTTCGACGACACCTTCAGCGAGGTGATAAAAACGGTTCAGGGGCGTTTGAACCAAAGCAGTCAGCCCTTGGCTGATGGCGAGGTCTACTGGGAGCATTACGGTGAAACCATCAACGGCTCGACACCCGCCCGCTTACTGGCCTACATCAATATCCAGCTCAATCCTGAAATGTTGCACATCAATGGCGCCGATCCCCGAGTGGTCGTCGCAACGTTGCTGGACATGTCCCAGGTAAACGATGTCGAACGCACCATGGAATGGTCGATCTATGACCACTTCACCTTGGTCGCACCATCGGGCGAGGTACTGACCGGTTCGCTCAGACCGCAGTCGCCCTTGAATGAGGGAGTGAACTTCAAGCCTGACGGCCTGGTGTTCAAAATCACCAATAGCGAAGGCCCCCAATGGGTCGCCATCTATGCGATCAGCTTCAAGAGCTTTTTCCGCTATGCGCTATGGCCGCTGACCAGCCTGGCAATACTGCTGACGAGCGTCATCATCATGGGTTGGCTCGCCAGCCGCTGGTACAAGAAGCAAGTCATTCTCCCCGCCCGCCGCGCCCATGAAAGCATCGCGGAAAGCGAGGCATTCAGCCGGGTAGTGATCGATACCGCGCCAACGGGGCTGTGCGTGGTGCGCCGTTCGGATGACAAGGTCCTGGTGGAAAACCAGCGCGCCCAGCAATGGCAGGGAACCGCCAAACTGATGACGGTTCTTGACCCGCGCCATAACAGCACCGACGTCGGTGAGACCTACCTGGAAGTTGAAGGCCGCCACCTGCAAGTCGGTTTCGTTTCGACCCGCTATCAGGGTCAGGATGTACGGCTTTATGCCTTCAATGACGTCACCCGGCATATCGAGGATGCGGCCGCGCTGGAAGAAGCCA
The DNA here is from genome assembly GCF_018986375.1 of Pseudomonas sp. CVAP#3. Taxonomy (NCBI): domain Bacteria; kingdom Pseudomonadati; phylum Pseudomonadota; class Gammaproteobacteria; order Pseudomonadales; family Pseudomonadaceae; genus Pseudomonas; species Pseudomonas sp. CVAP#3. The sequence goes on along the minus strand of NZ_JAHMSC010000010.1, from coordinate 184,730 downwards.
GACGCGCTGCCGATGCCGCCAATGAAGCCAAGACGTTGTTCCTGGCCACCATGAGTCATGAAATCCGTACGCCGCTGTACGGGGTACTGGGCACCCTCGAACTGCTCGGAATGACTCGCCTCGACTCCCGTCAGCAAGAATACCTGCAAACCATCCAGCGCTCGTCAGCCACCCTGTTCCAACTGATCAGTGATGTGCTGGACGTCTCGAAAATAGAATCCGGGCAAATGGCAATTGAATCCATCGAGTTCTGCCCGCTGGACATGCTCGAAGACACGTTACACACGTATGCCGCCTTCGCCCAGAGCAAGGGTCTGCAACTCTATGCGTGCATCGATCCTGCACTGCCGAACCGGCTGCTGGGGGACCCGATGCGGATCCGCCAGATCCTCAACAATCTGTTGAGTAACGCGATCAAGTTCACTGACACCGGCCGTGTGGTACTGCGGGCCCGAGTACTGGAGCACAGTGACGATCAGGTCAGCCTGGAGTGGCAAGTCACCGACTCCGGTATTGGTATCTCCGAGCCACAACAGGCCAAGCTGTTCGAACTGTTTTATCAGGTCCGGGATGCGTCCTGCGAAGGGGGCGCGGGTTTGGGGCTGCCGATTTGCGGGTGGTTGAGCGAAATGATGGGCGGCCAGATGAAAGTGGTCAGCGAACCGGGGCTGGGCAGCAGCTTCGCCCTGCTCATGAGCTTGCCGGTGCTGGCCGGTGAACTCCCGGATTGCCCGACCATCGAGCCCGTCCCATTACCGGTGTATGTCCAGGCTCCGGTCCGCGAGTTGGCACAGACGCTGTGCGACTGGCTTAATCGCCTGGGGATTCATGCCACGCTGGCAACGTCGCCGCTGGAACAGAAACACCCACAAGCGGTGCTGGTGGACATTTTGCCCTCTGATCCGGAGCAGCCCTGGGATGGCCCGCGTGTTCGTTGTACGTCAGGTGGACGTAACCCGCCCGAGTACACCAATAATGGCTGGGAAGTCGATATGCATGACGTACGAGCCATTGCTCTGGCGGTCTCGCTGGCACAGCAAGGCAAACGCGAACAGCCCCGGCAAGCTGAACCGCAAAGAGCCGGCAACCTCCATCTGCACATTCTGGTGGCAGAGGACAACCCGATCAACCAGGCGATCATCAAGGAACAACTCGAGGCGCTCGGTTGCTCCGTCGTCGTCGCCGCCAACGGCGAACAAGCCATGCACCTGTGGCGACCTGAAGTCTTCGACGTGGTGCTGACCGACGTCAACATGCCACTCATGAACGGTTATGAGTTGGCTCAGACACTTCGAGAGCATGATCCCCTATTGCCAATCATTGGTGTGACCGCCAACGCCATGCGTGAGGAAGGCATGCGTTGCATCGCCGTCGGGATGAATGCCTGGATCGTCAAACCCCTGAGCCTGCAAACCCTGCGAGCCCACCTGGTCAAACTCTGCAAGCCGGCCCTGCAAGCGGTGCCGACTCGCGTCGAGTCTGAAACCATCACCGCCCTCCCCCGGACACCGGCCACCGATACCGTTCAGCTTTCCCCCAAAATGCGACCATTGTTCATCAGCACCCTGCAGCAAGACATGCAACGGATCAACGCTGCACTCGAACAAAGCGACTGCAGAATCCTCGGTGAAAGGCTACACAGCATCGCCGGCGCTCTGGGTGCCGTGCAAGCCATCGCTCTGGCTCAGGAATGTGTTGATCTGGAGTGTTCGCTCGCGGGGGCAATCCTCGACACTTCCCTTGCACTGAGGGTGAAGCAGATACTGGGCAGGCTTTCGAATGTTCTGGACGCTCTGGAGTAATAACAGCGGCCCATTGCGTGCAATCGTATGAAAACAACTCAATCACCTACACCGGCATTACGGGCGGTCTTTATGGAAAAACTCAAAGTCATCATCGCGGACGATCACCCGATTGTGCTTCTTGGAGTACGCGAACTGATCGAGCGTGACGCGCGTTTTTGCGTTGTCGGTGAGGCCGTCTGCTCACAGGGCCTGATCGAACTACTTGAGCAACAACCCGTGGACATTGTCATCACCGACTACAACATGCCGGCGGACTCGCCCTACGGTGACGGACTCAAGTTGGTCGAGTACCTGAAGCGGCATTTTCCGCACGTGCAGATCCTGATACTGACCATGATCTCCAACCATCTGATTCTCACTCGCCTTCACGAACTGGGGGTGGTCGGGGTGATTCAGAAGAACCAGTTGCACACTGAAATCGAGCTCGCGCTCAAGGCGATTGCCCAGCAAACTACCTATCGCAGCCTGGAGCCGGCGAAAACTTCCGTCGTGGAATCCTCCACCTCCATTGATGATCGATTCACGACATTGTCGCCCAAGGAGTTCGAGATACTGCGTCTGTTTATCTCGGGCAAGAGTGTGAGTGATATAGCTCGCAGCCAGAACAGAAGCTCAAAAACCATCAGCGCACAAAAAATTTCAGCCATGAGAAAACTTGAAGTCGACAGCGACCAGGACTTGTTGGCCTACTGCCTGGAACGCAGCATCTTCAACTAATAACCTTATAAAACAGGTCGCAAAGCCATTAGCCGATAATGGCTTTCCAGACACTAAAGCCTTTCCCGCCACGATCTTTTACGCCAACAACCTGCCCCCCCCATTAGTATTTATAAGAATCGTCTGATGTCCTCGAAAAGCCTCGTTCTCTATCGTGTACTGGCATTTCGATGTAGCCCTTTCCCAATCAATACTAATGGACATCACCATGAAAAAGTTTTCCCTGGCCCTTATCGCCATGACCGTTATCGCGGCCTCTGGCAGCGCATTTGCCGATGAAGTAGTAACCCCTCCAGTAAAGGTCCCTGTTACAGGTGGTAGTGGCAAGATCACTTTCACCGGTGTCATCAACAACGATGCCTGCTCCGTTGACGGTGCCAACGCCGATCGCGTGATCTCCGTGGATATGGGTGCTGTGTCCATCAAGGACATGGGTACTGCCGAAAGCCCGGCGTCGGGTCGTGTGACTGCGAAAGATTTCAACCTGAACGTCAACTGCAACCTGGGCACCAAAGTGGCCATGATCTTTGACGCGAACAGCGGTGGCTCAGGCCTGGTCACCGGCAAGAAAGTCCTGGCGCTGACCAAAGGCACCGGCACTGCCGCCAACGTCGGCATCGCCCTGCTCGATAGCAATGGCGCATTGATCGACCTGAGTTCCAAAACCACCGCAAAGATCCAGAGTGACATGCACGGTACGGGCACCGCCGGTGGCGACACTACGCTGAACTTCTCTGCCGCCTACGTCACCACCGGCGCGGCTGGCACCTCCACGGCCGGTCGCGGTGACGCAACACTGCCGTTCATCTTGCAATACGAATAAGCAGTAGAGCCAGACCGAATATGCGCGAGGCTTCCCAGCCTCGCCATTCACACAGAAACAAACGGTAAACACTATGTTGCTTCGTTCAATTCCCGCTTGCCTGGGTCTACTGGGCTTGCTCATGGCTACCCAGGCCATGGGCAGTATTTCACTGAGTGCCACCCGTATTGTCTTTGATGGCCAACACAAGGAAGCCAATGTCACCGTACGTAATGGCAATCAAGATGTATTGATTCAATCCTGGGTCGACGGTGGCGACTCGAAGCCAGGTGCCGCGCCTTTTGCTGTCTCACCTCCCCTGGCCCGGATATTCGCCAAGGAGCAGCAACTGCTGCGCGTTCTGTATGAAGGTGCCGGCATGCCGACGGACAAAGAGTCGGTAGTCTGGCTCAATGTCCAGGAAATACCGCAGACCGCCGTCGCCGACAATACCTTGCAGTTGGCTGTGCGCCAGCGCATCAAAATATTCTTCCGCCCTGCCGGCCTGCCGGGAGATGCCCTGCTGGCCCCCTCCGAACTTCAATGGCAACTCGCTCAGCGCTCTGGGAAAACCGTTTTAAGAGTAAAAAACCCGAGCCTGTATCACGTTTCCATGGCAGACATAAAACTTCAAGGTTCACAACAAGTTGAACTAGCAGCCGACTCGACAATGATTGCGCCCGGAGAAGAGAAAGAGTTTGCCATTACAAAGTTCTCAACAGACAGCACAGCACGCCTGACGTTCTCCAGCATTAATGACTATGGCGCACAAAACCAATACGCGACAAAGATTGCGAATGGCAGTTCAAACAATGCCAACAGCACAGAGGCATCGTCTACGCCATAACTGCCTATTTAAACTCCCCGGCATACCTTGAGTATGCTTTTCCTCGCCCCGCCCTGTAGTTACTCGCGGATGATATAGGTTCTTTGCATGTCTTTTTTTTCTGGCAACAGGCCCAATCATTGCGCAAAAAAATGTGCGGGGACGTTACGTCATACAACAACTTTTAGTTCGCTGAAGTTAAATGCATTATCGCTGGCTGTTTTTGCAGGTCTGCCTTCTTTGGCACTGGCAACACAAGCACCGGCAGACGCTGCCGAACAGCAGCAGATGGAAGCGTTCAACACCACGTTCCTGCAAGGTTCACCATCGCCGGTGGACCTGCAGTTGCTGCTGTCAGCCAACAGCGTACTGCCGGGCAACTACCGGGTCGACCTTTACAGCAATGAAGTATTGGTGGGCCGGCGCGATATCGATTTCAATCGCAATCCGCAAACGGGTCGCGTCGAGCCGTGCCTGACCTTTGACCTGCTCAAACAACTGGGTGTCGACATCGCCAGGCTGCAAGCCCTGGGCAAGCTCGACCCGGACAACCCGCAAAGTTGCTATGACCTGCCATCACTGATCGATCAGGCCACCCTGCGTTATGACTCAAACCGTCTGCGACTGGCTGCCAGCGTGCCGCAAGTGGCGATGCAACGTGGCATGCGCGGCTATGTCGATCCTGCGCTGTGGGACGATGGCGTGCCGGCAGCCTTTATCAACTATCAGTTCAACAGCAGCCGCAGCGCCGGTGACTTCGATACGCGTGTCGCCAATAACCTGGGTCTGCGCAATGGCATTAACCTGGGCGCCTGGCGCCTGCGCAACGAGTCCAACTTGAGCAGCGGCACCGGCCGCCCAAACACGTTCAAGAGCAACCGCAGCTATCTGCAACATGACGTAACTGCGCTCAAGGGGCAATTCAGTGCCGGTGACATTTTCTCCGATACTGATTTGTTCGACAGCGTGCGCTATCGCGGCCTGAAACTGGCTTCCGATGAGGGCATGCGCGCCGATAGCGAACGCGGTTATGCACCAATCATTCGGGGGGTGGCACAAACCAACGCCACCGTGGAGATTCGTCAGAACGACTACATTCTGTACACCACCAGCGTGCCGCCAGGTCCATTCGAAATCAGCGATATCTATCCCAGCGGTTCCAACGGTGACTTGCAGATCACCATCATCGAGGCCGACGGGCGCCGTCGGGTAACCCAGCAGGCGTTCTCCAGCCTGCCGATCATGGTGCGTGAAGGTCAGGTGAAATACAGCGTCTCTGCCGGTCAATACAGCAGCAACACCGATGGCATGGCGACGCCACAGTTTATCAGCAGCACCCTGGCCTATGGCATCAGCAGCAACCTGACCGGTATCGTCGGCGTACAAGCTAGCGACAACTACAAGGCCTTGTCGCTGGGGGCCGGCAAGAACACCTCGCTGGGCGCCGTCTCTTTCGACGTTACCCACTCATCCAGCAATGCACTTGGGAAAACAACCCAGGGTAATAGTGTGCGTGCGTTATATGCGAAAACCTTTACCGGCACCGACACCAACTTCACCCTGGCCGCTTATCGTTACTCGACCGAGGGCTACAGAACCCTGACCGACCACGTGGAAGACCTGAGTGAGGGAGCGCGCAAACGCACCGGCAATTCGAAAACCCGCACCGATCTGACCATCAACCAGAGCATGGGACGCAACCGGGAGTTTGGCAGCCTCTACGTCAATGCCAGTGACCAACGTTACTGGAACCGCGGCGGCTCTCAGAGCTTTTCGGCCGGCTATAGCAACAACTGGGGCGATGTCAGCTACAACCTTGGTGTGACACGGACCAAAGACCTGGGGACCTGGGGACCAGCAAGCAGCGACACCCAACTCAACCTATCGATCTCTTTCCCGCTGGGCAGTCAACCTCGTGCACCACGGGCGTTCGTCACCACCAGCACCCAGAAAAGCAGCAGCGACACTCAAGCAGGTATCAATGGTTACTTGTCCGATACCAGCGATACGTTCTATTCGGTTCAAGGTGGCAACAGCAGCACCAGCGGCAATTCGGCGTCAGCCAATATCAACAGTCGTACGTCGGTGGCAGACATCAGCCTGGGGTACAGCCAGGGACGTGGTTATGACTCGCAAAACCTCAACGTTGCCGGCTCCGTAGTGGCCCACGCGGGGGGAGTTAACCTGGGGCAGACCGTCAGTGAAACCTTCGCACTGGCCGAGGTTCCGGGAATCCCGGGGGCAAAAATCAGCAGCTACAGTGGCGTTGAAACTGGACGTAACGGCTACGCAGTCATTCCCAATGCGCAACCCTATCGGGTGAACTGGATCAGCCTGGACACCCGGGATCTGGGTGCGGACATCGAGATTGATAATGCAACCCAGCAAGTCGTACCGAGGCGAGGCGCCGTGGTGTTGGCGCGATATATTGGCAAGACAGGCCGACGGGTGCAGTTCGAGCTTTTAGATGCACAGAACAAGGCCATTCCCTTTGGCGCCTCGTTAGAAGACACAGCCGGTAAACAACTGGCAATCTCTGACCCGAGCGGCAAAGCCCTGGCGCTGGTGGAAGAGGACTCTGCCACTCTCACCATCAAATGGGATGGCAAACACTGCCAGGCGCCCTACACATTGCCCGAGCGCAACAAGGCCCTGAACTACGAGCGCGTGCGCCTGCAATGCCAGCCATGAAAAACGCGGCCTTCGTCAATCACGAAGGCCGCGTCCGCGTCAGCGGCTTTTACGGAACACAAACACCAACCCGACAATGATCAACAGCATCCCCAGCATGCTCAACATCGCCAGTGTGTTTCCGAAAATCAGGTAGTCCATCACCGCCGTCACGGCTGGCACCAGGTAGAACAAACTGGTGACATTCACCAGATTGCCTCGGGCGATCAGGCGATACAGCAGCAAGGTCGCCAGCAGTGACACCACCAGGCCCATCCACAACACCGGCACCAAAAACCCGGCGCTGTGTTCAAAGTGGAACGGCTGGAACGGCACGAAAATCCCGCACAGCAACAGTCCGGCCAGATACTGCACCGGCAGTGTGCCGAGGGGATTTTCGGTGATGCGTTTCTGCATGATCGAGCCTGCGGTCATGCTGACCAGCGCCAGCAAACCAAAGAGCATCCCGACCAGCGACATGCCGGCCAGGCCGATACCCTGATAAACCACCATGATCAACCCCGTCAGCCCCAGCATCAGGCCGAACATCCGGCTCCAGGAACGCTGACGTTCAATCAGCACCACGGTGAGGATCGGTTGAACCCCCATGATCGTGGCCATTACCCCAGGTGTGACCTTCAGGTCCAGCGCCAGCAGATAGAAGATCTGATAGGCACCCAGCAATATCAGGCCGGTGGCCGCGGCATACAGCATCGGCGTGCCGCGCCGGGGCAGTTTGAGCTTGAGCAGCGGGATCAACAACACCAGCCCGCAGAGGGCAATGGCAAAGCGGATCAACAGAAAGGCAAAGGGTGAGGCGTGAGCCAGCCCCCATTTGGAGAAAATCGCCCCGCTACTCCAGAGCAGAACGAACAGGCTCGTGGACGCCGCCGCGAGCGCGGTTTTTTTTGAAATGAGCAACATGAAAACCACCTGTCATCAGGCAAGAAGCCAACTCAGCCGAAGCTGAAATTCAGTCGTTGTGTTCAGGCGGGCGCAGGGAACAGCAGAAGCCGCTGATCAGCCCGAGAAGCCAACACCTGGCGGTGAAACCACCGCGCACACCGGCGTGCGACTGACAGGAGGGGGGTAGTGACTGATCTGCGCAGGCTGCACATTCCCGCACGGCACGACGCCAGCGTTGACCGCTGAATCGACTACCGCGTTGATGAGGGATGCAGGCATGGGCTGATCTTTTTTGAGGGAGAAATCGCCGGGTTGGAAACGCAGCGAGCGCTGACTATAACCAGCGCTCGACACAGATTGCAATGACTTGGTCAAAGGGCCAGTAAAGACAGGCAATCCGGCCCTGCCTACTCTTGAGATCAATAGAAACACCCAATATCGGGGGATATGGAACTCAAGAAATCACATGCCAAGAGAACGGACTCATCTTCGGTATCAACTGTACAGATCAAAAGCTAGAAAGCTCGCTAACACCATCACCACTCAATTGCACGCTCAGGGGCTGATTGACGGCACAGAAACTGATTTGTCCTGTATACGTTTCGAAGCAATTGATGTTAAAGCACTGATGGCGTACAGCTTTTGGGGGGAGGATTCACACTTTTCATGGGACGAGGTCGTCAATTGGAAAACCAAGGAACCCATGTCTTTCGACCTTTCCATCTGGTCGGATCTTGAGTTGTGTGGGCTTTGCTTCGCCAATCCAAACCAGAGCCGGCTTCGAGTCAAAATTGTTCGGCTGGAGGGGAAACCTGGCAAAACCCATCCTCTGAAAAACCGTATTGCCCCGCTGGCCCTGATCGCTGTCGAGCATTACGCCCGGATCATTGGCAGTAGATTTATCGAAATTCAGGAACCAACCCGGGGAGCACTCCCCATCTATAAACAGCTCGGTTTCGAATTCGATGCTAAAGGCCGACTTGTGATGGCCGTAGAGAGAGACTAGGATCGTGAAATCTGTTCAATTACTGATCAGCACAGGAGGTTCCATGAGAGCTCTCGTTGAAAAGAGAACCGCCGGGCACGGATCGTCCAAGGCAAAAAAAAAGTGCTCTACTGAGCTTTCTGCCAATCAGTTGCGCTTTATCAAAGCAGCTTTGGCCGGAACCCAGACAGAAGAACCAAGCCTCCTCGCTGGGCGCCCATAGCATTCGCCGGATCAAAAAAAACCGCTCACAAGGAGCGGTTTTTTATTAAAGAGACTTCAGCCAAACAACCAGTAACCCAGCGCCGTCAGCACCACAACCGCCAATATTGGCCGCAGGATGCGGTACAGCTTCGGATTACGGCGCTTCCACTTTTTGACCACGCCGCTGAATTTGTCGCTCGAGTTCTTGCTCCAGGCGTAGACCTTGTTGATCCCGCCGACGCGCTCGTCATCGAGGTTTTGTGGCGCCGTGGCACGGCCCAGCAAACCACTGACACAACGGTTGATACGCGTCATCAAGCGGTTGCTCAGCGGTCGCTCAATATCACAGAACAGAATCACCCGGGTCGTTTCAGTTTCGTTCTTGACCCAGTGCACATAGGTTTCATCGAACATCACGTCTTCGCCATCGCGCCAGGCGTAGACCTGACCGTCGACAAAAATGCGGCAGTCGTCGGAGTTGGGTGTCGACAAGCCCAAGTGATAACGCAGGGAACCGGCAAACGGGTCGCGGTGCGGGTTGAGGTGGCTACCGCCCGGCAACAGGGCAAACATCGCGCCTTTCACGTTGGGGATGCGGCTGACCAGCTCGACGGTTTTCGGGCAGAGCAATTCGGCCGATGGCAGCGGTTTGTCGTACCACTTGAGGTAGAAACGCTTCCAGCCCTTCTTGAAGAACGAACCGAAACCGGCGTCGTTGTTCTTCTCGGCGGCGCGAATGTAGCCTTCGTCGAACAGGTGCATGGCCTCGTCACGAATGACTTCCCAGTTTTCCTTGAGCACATCCAGTTCCGGGAACTTGCTACGGTCCAGGTACGGTTTGGACGGCACTCCCGAGAACAGGTACATCAAGGCGTTATAAGGAGCGAACAGCGCCGAGTGGTTGACGAACTGACGCAAGACCGGCAAACGCGCCTTGCCGCGCAAATGCACGTAGAGCGTGCTGCCGATGAACAGCAGCAACAGCGACGCCTTTGCGGCAAAGGAAAAGGTCATGGGGCAACTCCTTGGAAAAAGGTCTCTCTGCGCATCGTCATTTACCCGACATGGCAGCCGGCCATGATAAACACTACCGGCCTTGGGAAAAACCCACATAACTGAACAATCAGTGTTAAAGGTTGCGCAATAAAGCACTTATTAACATAAGGAACCTGAACCTTGACTGATTTGAGTCAACATAAGTCCCCTGTGGCGAGGGAGCTTGCTCCCGTCAGCTGACGCGATCAGTCTGACGAAACACCCTCGCAGGGTTAAGGAGTGCTTCGCACTCCAGCGCGAGCAAGCTCCCTCGCCACAACGTCAACACAGACGTTACTGCTGCAACTCCTGTTCGGTAAACAGATCGCTGAACAACATGCTCGACAGGTAACGCTCGCCGGAATCCGGCAGGATCACCACGATAGTCTTGCCCTGCATTTCCGGGGTTTCGGCCAGACGTACGGCAACCGCCATGGCCGCACCACAGGAGATCCCGGAGAGAATCCCCTCCTCCTGCATCAGACGCAGGGCCATGGCCTTGGATTCCTCATCGCTCACCAGTTCAACCCGATCAACCATCGACAGATCGAGGTTTTTCGGCACAAAACCAGCGCCGATACCCTGGATCTTGTGCGGGCTTGGCTTGATTTCTTCACCGGCCAAGGCCTGGGTAATCACTGGCGAGACCAGCGGTTCCACTGCCACCGAGAGAATCGGCTTGCCCTTGGTGTTCTTGATATAGCGCGAAACACCGGTGATGGTCCCGCCGGTGCCGACACCCGAGACCAGCACGTCTATCGCGCCATCGGTGTCGTTCCAGATTTCCGGACCGGTGGTTTTTTCATGGATCGCCGGGTTGGCCGGGTTCTCGAACTGCTGCGGCATGAAATAGCGGGCCGGATCACTGGCGAGAATCTCGGCAGCCTTTTCGATGGCCCCCTTCATGCCTTTGGCAGGCTCGGTCAGTACCAGTTCGGCGCCCAGAGCCTTGAGCACCTTGCGCCGTTCGATGCTCATGGACGCCGGCATGGTCAGCACCAGCTTGTAGCCGCGAGCCGCCGCGACGAACGCCAGACCGATGCCGGTGTTGCCCGAGGTCGGTTCGATAATGGTCATGCCTGGCTTGAGTTTGCCGCTGCTTTCGGCATCCCAGATCATGTTCGCGCCGATCCGGCATTTGACTGAATAGCCCGGATTGCGCCCTTCAATCTTCGCCAGAATGGTCACGCCGCGAGGCGCAATGCGGTTGATCTGAACCAATGGCGTATTGCCAATGGAATGCGCGTTATCAGCAAAAATGCGGCTCATGGCTGGGTCCTTGTACAGCGTTGAAGAAGCCTTCAAGGGTATGCCTCGCACCCCTCGTGCGTCCAGTCGCGACAAACGGGCAACCGACACTTGCGCCCAACCCTTGAGCTGACCGAGTCACCTTGTGACGCTCCATTCAGAGACTGAATAAGCCGTCTGCGTTCACAGTCGACCGGGCGCCGCGTTATAGTCGGGCATACTTTTATTTCGCCCACCCTGCCCGGCGCAGATCGGCGTTACCGTTCGAGGAATTACCGATGAAGTTCGAAGGCACCAGCGCATATGTCGCCACCGATGACCTGAAGCTGGCGGTCAACGCCGCCATCACCCTGGAGCGCCCCTTGCTGGTCAAGGGCGAACCCGGCACCGGCAAGACCATGCTCGCCGAGCAACTGGCCGAGTCCTTCGGTGCACGCCTGATCACCTGGCACATCAAGTCCACCACCAAGGCTCACCAGGGCCTGTACGAGTACGACGCGGTCAGCCGCCTGCGTGACTCGCAGTTGGGTGTGGACAAGGTCCATGACATCCGCAACTACCTGAAAAAGGGCAAGCTGTGGGAAGCCTTCGAGTCCGAAGAGCGGGTGATTCTGCTGATCGACGAAATCGACAAGGCCGACATCGAGTTCCCGAACGACCTGCTGCAAGAACTCGACAAGATGGAGTTCTACGTTTACGAGATCGACGAGACCATCAAGGCCAAGCAGCGTCCGATCATTATCATTACTTCCAACAACGAGAAAGAGCTGCCGGACGCCTTCCTGCGCCGTTGCTTCTTCCACTACATCGCCTTCCCGGACCGCGTCACCCTGCAAAAAATCGTCGACGTGCATTACCCGAACATCAAGAAAGACCTGGTCAGCGAAGCGCTGGACGTGTTCTTCGATGTGCGCAAGGTCCCGGGTTTGAAGAAGAAGCCATCGACGTCCGAACTGGTCGACTGGCTCAAATTGCTGATGGCCGACAACATCGGCGAAGCGGTACTGCGCGAACGCGATCCGACCAAGGCCATTCCGCCACTGGCCGGCGCCCTGGTGAAGAACGAACAAGACGTGCAGTTGCTCGAGCGCCTGGCATTTATGAGCCGTCGCGGCACCCGCTGATCCCTCTTTTCATGAAATCGTAGGCGATAGCCATGCTGCTCAACCTGTTCAATGAAATGCGCGCAGCCAAGGTGCCGGTCTCGGTGCGTGAGCTGCTCGACCTGATCAACGCGCTGAAACAGCGCGTGACCTTCGCTGACATGGACGAGTTTTATTACTTGTCGCGGGCGATTCTGGTGAAGGACGAACGGCATTTCGACAAGTTCGACCGGGCGTTCGGGGCCTACTTCAATGGCCTGGAAAAACTCGACGATCACCTTCAGGCACTGATTCCCGAAGACTGGTTGCGCAAGGAATTCGAACGTTCACTGACCGATGAAGAACGGGCGCAGATCCAGTCCCTCGGCGGCCTCGACAAGCTGATCGAAGAATTCAAGAAACGTCTCGAAGAACAGAAAGAACGCCATGCCGGCGGCAACAAGTGGATCGGCACCGGTGGCACCAGCCCGTTCGGCTCCGGCGGTTTCAACCCGGAAGGCATCCGGGTCGGCGATGCCGGCAAACGCCAGGGCAAAGCGGTCAAGGTCTGGGACCAGCGCGAGTACAAGAACCTCGACGATCAAGTTGAATTGGGCACACGCAATATCAAAGTGGCTCTGCGGCGGCTGCGCAAATTCGCCCGCCAGGGTGCGGCGGACGAGTTGGACATCGACGGCACCATCGACCACACCGCCCGTGACGCGGGGCTGCTGAATATTCAGATGCGCCCGGAACGCCGCAACAACATCAAGCTGTTGCTGCTGTTCGACATCGGCGGCTCGATGGACGCCCATGTGAAGATCTGCGAGGAGCTGTTTTCGGCCTGCAAGACCGAGTTCAAGCACCTGGAGTACTTCTACTTCCACAACTTCATTTATGAATCGGTGTGGAAGAACAACATGCGCCGTGGCTCGGAACGCACGGCGACCATGGACCTGCTGCACAAGTACGGTGCCGACTACAAAGTGATCTTCGTCGGCGATGCCGCCATGGCGCCTTACGAAATCACCCAGGCCGGCGGCAGCGTCGAACACTGGAACGAAGAAGCCGGTTACGTGTGGATGCAGCGCTTCATGGAGAAGTACAAGAAGCTCATCTGGATCAATCCATACCCGAAAGACACCTGGGGCTACACCTCCTCGACCAAGATCGTGCGCGATCTGATCGAAGACCAGATGTTCCCGCTGACCTTGCGCGGGCTGGAAGAAGGGATGCGGTTTCTCTCCAAATAACTGCGTTCTCTGTGGCGAGGGGGCTTGTCGGAACGCCGCAGCGCCCCGTTCGGCTGCGCAGCAGTCGCAAGTCGGCTGCATGCGTTTACCCGATAGAACCCCGCCACAGGTTTTAGGGTCGCTTCGCAACCCAACGGGGGCAAGCCCCCTCGCCACAATGCTCGGCTGTGCTTAAAGGAACCTGCGCAAATACTCAACCTGCTGCCGATGCGCCGTTTCCTGCACCATCGGTGCCAATCGAATCTGCTGCCCCGGCAAACACTGCGCCAGTCGTGCCAACGCCAACGGCGTCAACGCGCCTAACCGTGGATAACCGCCAATGGTCTGCCGATCATTGAGCAGCACGATCGGCTGTCCGTCCGGTGGCACTTGAACCGCGCCCAGCGGGATGCCTTCGGAGATCATCGGCTTGCCTTGATACTGCAACGCCGTCCCCAGCAAACGGATGCCCATGCGGTCAGCACGACTGTCGAGGGTCCAGACACGGTTGAAGGCGTCGAACAGGCTTTGCCCGCTGAACTCGCCATGTTGCGCACCGAGCACCAGGTCCAGCGGCTGATTCAGCGTGAAGTCCGGTCGCTGCTCGCGCGGCACCTCCCGCAGAGCCTGCGCCGGTCCCGAATATCCCAATTCGGCACCGCGTGCCAGGGGTCGGCCAAAACCGTCGAGACCACCGAGTTCCTCGCGCACCACCGTCGCACAACTGCCCAACACCTTGGGCGCGTTGAAACCGCCAGGCGCCGCCAGATAGGCGCGGGCACCGTGCACCGGTTGGGTAAATTGCAAACGCTGGCCTTTCTTCAGCTGAAAGCTGCGCCACGGCGCCAGCGGCTGGCCATCGAGCAGCACACCGAGGTCCGCCCCCGCCAGCGCCAGACAGCAATCGTCTTGCGCCTCCAGGGTCAAACCGCCGAGGGTGACTTCAATCACCGCGGCCTCCAGCGAGTTACCCAGCAGCCAGTTGGCCCAGGACATCGACAGCCAATCCGCCGCACCGCCCTGGGTCACGCCCAGATGCCGCACACCGAACCGGCCGGCATCCTGCAGCAAGCACAACGGCGTGCTGGCTTCGATCGTCAAACGGCTCATGCCAGCACCTCCAGCGGCGTATCGTCGCCGCCCAGAGTGACGAACTCGGCATGACTGACCGCTGCAAAACGCACCGTATCGCCCGGTTGCATCAGACTGTAGCCCTCACGTTCACGATCAAACAGTTTGGCGGGGGTGCGACCGATCAGGTTCCAACCACCCGGCGATACCACCGGATACGCCGCTGTCTGCCGCTCGGCAATCCCCACGCTGCCGGCCGCCACGCGCTTGCGCGGAGTATTCAAACGGGGCGCGGCCAGCACCTCCTCAACCAGTCCCATAAAAGCAAACCCCGGCGCAAAACCCAGCGCGAAGACTTGATACTCACGCTCGCTGTGGCGACGAATCACCTCATCCACGGCCAGCCCGCTGCGCTGCGAAAGCAGGCTCAGCTCCGGCCCGACACTGAGGTCATACCAGACCGGCAACACATGACATTGACCACTGGCCCGGGCGTTCGGGGTCAGATCGGTCAAGGCTTCGGCGATCAGCTCACGCGCCTGGACCGGACTCAAGGCGAGCAAATCGTAATGCACCATCAGGGTTGTATAAGACGGCACCAGATCGATCAAATGCCCGGCGAATCCTGCACGCAGTCGCTCGCTGGCGGCGAGCATCCATGGCATGTTGGCTTCGGCGATTTCATCGAACAGCCGCACCATCAGGCAATCGATGGCCACCACTTCAACCCGTGGCTTCATGGCGCGCTCTGCTGATTCAACGCTTCACGGATCCGCTGCACCGCCGCCACCGAACTGGCGTTATCGCCGTGTACGCACAGAGTGTTGGCCTGCAAATGCAAGGCGCTGCCATCACTGGCGACAAGGTTGTCACCGCGAGCGATGGTCAGTGCCTGTTGAATGATTGTCTCGGGATCGTGATGCACCGCACCCGGCAACTGCCGCGAAACCAGATGCCCGGCGCTGTCATAGGCACGGTCGGCGAACGCTTCGAACCACAGCGTCACACCGTACTCGTCGCCCATCAGTTGAGCCGCGTGGTTGTCACGGGTGGCCATCAGCATCAACGGCAGTTGAGGGTCATACGCCGCGACAGCCTGAATCACCGCCCGCAGTTGCGCCGGGTTGGCCATCATGTCGTTGTACATCGCACCGTGAGGTTTGACGTAACTGACGCGAGCGCCCTGCGCCCGGCAAATACCGTCCAGCGCGCCGATCTGGTAGTGCAGCAGATCCTGAAGTTCCTGCGCGGTGTAGGCCATGGAACGGCGGCCAAACCCCACCAGATCCTGATAGGCCGGATGCGCACCAATCTGCACGCCATGGCTCAGCGCCAGGCCGACGGTCTTGCGCATGATGCTCGGGTCGCCGGCATGGAACCCGCAGGCAATGTTGGCGCAATCAATGTACGGCATCACTTCGGCATCCAGCCCCATGGTCCAGTGACCAAAGCTTTCGCCGATATCGCAGTTCAATAGCAGGCGGCTCACGGTGAGTACTCCTGAGGTTTTTATCGTTTTAACCGGGGACGTTCGAGCGGTCTCCAGATTATCAGTTACTGCGCATCGAGTTGCTTGCCGCGGGTTTCCGGCAGGCTCAACGCCGCCAGGATCACTACACCGTAGGACACCGCCGCAAACGCGCCGATCCCGACGCTCAGCGGTACTTTCTGGCTGAGCAAACCGATTAGCAGCGGAAACAGCGCCGCCAGCGCGCGACCAACGTTGTAGCAAAAGCCCTGGCCCGAGCCGCGAATCCGCGTTGGAAACAGCTCGGTGAGAAACGCCCCCATGCCACTGAAAATCCCCGAGGCGAAGAACCCCAGCGGGAAGCCCAGCCAGAGCATCACACCATTGCTGACCGGCAGTTGGGTGTAGAGCAGCACAATGGTGAACGAGCCGGCCGCGAACAGAATGAAGTTTTTCTTGCGACCCAGAATGTCGGTCAGATAGGCACTGATCACATAGCCGGCGTAAGACCCGAGAATCACCATCGCCAGATAACCGCCAGTGCCGAGTACGCTCAGTCCGCGCTCGTTTTTCAGGAAGGTCGGCAGCCAGGAAGTGATCGCGTAGTAACCGCCCAGGGCGCCAGTGGTCAGCAAGGACGCGCGAAGTGTGGTGCTGAGCATGCCGGGGGCGAAGATCTCGTAGAACTTCGACGGGTTGCTCGGTTCCTGCCGGGCCTTGGCCTGGCGGTAGATTTCCGGGTCCTTGACCAACCGGCGGACGAAGATCACGAAAATTGCCGGCACGATGCCGAGGATGAACAGCGCACGCCAGGCATCCTCCGGCGGCAGGACCGAGAACAGCAGCGCATAGAGAATCGCCGTCAGGCCCCAACCCAGGGCCCAGCCGGATTGCACCATGCCCACCGCCTTCCCGCGGTCCTTGGCGCGGATGACCTCGCCCATCAGTACCGCGCCGGCAGTCCATTCACCACCGAAACCGAAGCCCATCAAGGTTCGGGCAATCAACAGTTGTTCGTAGTTTTGCGCGAACCCGCAGAGGAAGGTGAAGAAGGCAAACCACAGCACCGTCAGTTGCAAGGTGCGCACGCGACCGATGCGATCAGAGAGAATCCCGGCGACCCAACCGCCAATCGCCGAAGCGATCAGCGTGCTGGTGTGGATCAACCCAGCCTGGCCGGTGGTGATGCCCCACATGGCGATCAGTGTCGGCACCACAAAGCTCAGCATTTGGGTGTCCATGCCGTCCAGGCCATAGCCGATCTTGCAGCTCCAGAAGGTTCGGCGTTCCTGCTGATTGATGTTGCGGTACCAGTCGAAGGGGCCGGGGCGGCTCTCGATCTTGGGTTTGGCGACATCGAGCGTGTCGGGCGCACTCATGGCAATTCTCCAGCTGAATTTTATTGGTATTGTTCAGAACACCGACGACGCCTATCGTGGGTTTGGCGCATTTTTCGACGACGGCGCCCTGCCCGTCCAACTAATAAAAACCCTGCCAAGGCATAAGAAAAAGTTGATCGCATGAACCTCAAATTTCTCGAAACCTTCGTTTGGGTCGCCCGGCTGAAAAGCTTTCGCCTGACCGCCGACAAGCTCTTCACCACCCAGGCCTCAATTTCCAGCCGCATCGCGGTGCTGGAAAGCGAGCTTGGGGTGAAGCTGTTCCTGCGTGATTCACGCGGCGTGAAGCTGACGCCCGAAGGCGTGAAGGTGCTCGATTACGCCGAGCAAATGATCGACACCATGCAAGCGCTCAAGCAGTCGCTGGAAACCCGCTCAAGCAAGGTCGGACGGGTTCGCATCGGCGTGATGGACACGGTGATTCACACCTGGCTCAGCCCGCTGGTGGCGCAGATGACCGATCACTATCCGCTGGTAGAAATCGAGTTGGTCGCCGATACCTCGCTGAATCTCTGCGATCAGCTGCAAAAAGGCTTTCTCGACCTGATTCTGCAAACTGACCTGCTGCGCCAGGAAAGCGTGCGCAGCCTGGAACTGGCCAGCCACCCGATGGGCTGGATCGTCGCCAGCAATTCGATCTACAACCGCAACTATGCGAGCGTCGCCGAACTGGCCCGTGAACGGATCATCACCTACTCGAAAAACTCCCACCCGCATCAGGACGTGCTCAGCCTGATGCAGGCCAATGGCGTACTCGCGCCAAAGCTCAATTGCGTGAACTCGGTGTCGGCGATTACCCGATTGCTGCGTGACGGTTTCGGCATTGGAGCCTTGCCGCCGGTGCTGGTCAGTGAAGAACTGGCCCGGGGCGAATTGACCTTGCTGGCCGTCGATCAACGCCCGCCCAACCTGCAAGTGGTGGTGTCGTGGCGGGTCGGCGCGGAATGGGTCGAGGAGATCGTCGCATTGTGTCAGCACGTGGTGGAGAGCTATGCGCAGAAGGTCGGCGAGCACTACATCGTCTTGAGCAAAGACTAGAACGACCTCTGAATAGGAGCTTTCCCACACCACAAGTAGGAATTACTATCATTTGCATTATTATTTTTAGGCGGTATTCTCAGCGCGCATTCAGCTAAACAACTGTCCAGAAGGAGTCGGACCTGATGCGCGCCTACACGCAACAACAGCAGCAACTGCTCGCACACTGGAGCGAAGCCCTCGGCACCCAGGCTTTCCAGTCCCACCGCATCACCCTCGATCATTTGAGCAATGCGCTGGAACCCGCCGCCCAGCGCTGTTTTCAACGCCTGATCCAGGCGCTGTTTCGTGAAGACCTGATCAACCCCGACACCTGCGAATACGATGACAACCGCCGCTGCTGGTTGCCGCTGGGCAACGGCGCACACCTGTGCTTCGATCATCTGTCCGGCGGCAGGATGAGCAGTTGGGACGTGCGCGGCAGCATCGTCCTGCACACCCCTGACGCACTGCCTCACAAGATCCAGCTGCCCAGCGAACTGCTCGCCCATCTCGCCACCCAGCTGAACCCGCCCGCCTCCCCGCAGGTACTGGAACGTCTGGCCCGCGAGCTGGATGACAGCTACAGCAACGACACCCTCTGCCTGGCGTTCCACCATGGATGGACCGAACGTCTGAGGGAGCAGATCGGCACCGAACACGACGACAATCTGCTCGCCTGGCTCAAAACCAGCCCCGCTCACCAGAACCCGACATCACTGCTTGAACAGTGGGGCACGCTCGGCCATCCGTGGCACCCGAACTACAAGACCAAACTGGGCTTGAGCGCCACTCAGGTCATCGCTTTCTCGCCGGAGTTCGAAGCGAGCTTCCCCATTGTGCTGTGCGCCCTGCACCGCCAATACGCCCACGTCGAAACGCTGGCTGGCAGCGCCGATTACTGGGAGTGGTGGCAAGGTCACTTCCCGCAGGCCGCCGAACAATTGCAGCGCCATTTGCAGCAACTGGGCCTGGAAGTTACGGACTACCTCCCGCTCCCGTCGCACCCATGGCAAGCCGATGAAGAGCTGCCAAAATCGTTCGCCAACGAAATCGCCGACAACCTGCTGATCGTCACCGACATCGTGGCCTTCACTGGCCATCCGACCATGTCGTTCCGCACGGTCGTACCTGAGGCCAGTCGCGTTGCGCCAATGGTCAAGTTGCCGGTGGCCTTGCGCCTGACCAGCGTGCAGCGCACCGTGTCGCCGCGTTCGACCCGGATGGGGCCGCGCATCAGTCAGCTGTTGCTGGATATTCTCGATCAGGAGCCGCAGATTCAGCGTTTGCTGAACATCGTGCCGGAGCGTATCGGCGTGCATTACGCGCCACAACCGGCCAATGACGAACTGTCCCGGCATGCCGCCGTGCTCTACCGCGACAACCCGCTGACCCTGCTGCAAGCAGGCGAGTTGGCGATACCGGTCGGCAGCCTGTTCGCCGTCAACGAATTCGAACAGCCGTTGCTGCGCGATTGGGTACGCCTGGCCCAGGGCCGTGACGACAGCGAGGCCATGCTGGCGTTCTTCGATGACTACCTGTCGATTGCCGTACCGAGCCTGTTGGGCATTTACCTGATGTATGGCGTGGCGTTCGAAGCGCACCAGCAAAACAGCTTCATGCTGATGGGCGCTGACGGGCAGTTGAATCGGCTGTTACTGCGTGACTTCGGCGACATCCGCATCGATCGCAAGACCCTGCATGCCAAGGGTCTGGATATCCAGCTGCACGATCCGAAAATGACCCTGTACGACGAGCCCGGTTTTGTCCGCGACAAACTCCTGCACACCACGTTCATGTGCCACCTCGGCGAGCTGACGTTGCTCTGTGCCCGTCACTGGAACGTATCGGAAAACCTCCTGTGGGAGCGATTGGCAGCGCACGTTGCAGAGTGCTTCGACGCCTTGCGCGAACGTGTCGAACCGGCACGCTGGGACAGCGAGCGCGCGGCCTTGCTGGAACAGGATTGGCCAGCCAAATCGTTCATGCGCATGCGCTTGCACGACAGCCACGCCGACATCGTCGGACGCTTGAGCAACCCACTGCGATCCAGCGCCCATGCTCGCTGACAGTCGCGCATTGCGACTGCTGATCGTCATCCAGTTGGTCTCCATGGGTGCCATGGAAATGAGCGGCCCGTTCTGGCCCTTGCAGATCCGCCATCTGCTCGGGCCAGAGGGCGCCGGCTACACCGCACTGTTATCGGCGCTGGTCTATGCCGGTCCGATGCTCGCGGCCATGCTCCTGACTCCCGTGTGGGGCCAGTTGGGTGATCGCACCGGGCACAAGCCGATGATCGTTCGGGCGTTGCTGGCATTGGCGTTGTGCCAAGGGTTGGCGGCCATCACCGTCGACCCGTGGCTGCTGGTGGGCATTCGCGTGATGCAAGGCGCATTGGCCGGGTTTCTCGCCGCCGCGCAAGCCTATGCCCTCGCCTGCTGCGACAGTTCCCGGCGCGGTCACACCCTGGCCCGCCTGCAATCGGCGACCGCCGTCGGCTCGTTGATCGGTCCGGTGCTGGGCGGTTGGTTGATGGATATCTCGGGGTTCGCCCTGCTCTGTTATGGCGCGACGGCGATTTGCCTGCTGTGCGCACTGGGGAGTTTTTTCCTGCCGGCCGACAAGGCGCGCGCCTCGACGAAAATACCGCTTGCGCCGGTGGCCCTGCCCAAAGGCTGGCTCGGTGGAATCCTGCTGGTGATCGTGTTGATTCAGGCCGCGAAGATGATGCCGCAGCCGTTCTACGCACTGTACGTCGCCGAGATTCTGCACGCACCGAGCTGGCTGATCGGCGCCACTTATGCGGCGAGCGCCGCGACCCTGGCCATTTCCGCCCCGCTGTGGGGACGCCTGTTCGACCGCTGGCAACCGGCCTACACCTTGCGCGTCATCGAAGGCGTCGCCTGGCTCTGTGCCCTCACTTTAGCCGCCACCGCACTGGCCAACGAATGGCTGGGGTTTCTCGTCAGCCGGCTGGTCTGGGGTATCTGGCAAGGCGCCCTGCTTCCGGTCGCCTACGCGCTGATCGCCAACACCGTTGCTTCAAGCCAACAGGGTTTTGCCCTCGGCCTCGGCAACAGCGCGGCCAAGGCTGGCGCCTTGCTCGGTGCCGTGCTCGGCGGGATCGGCATGGGGCTGGTCGGGCTGGCCCACAGCTTCTGGCTGGTGGCGCTGACTTACGCGCTGGCCGCCATCGGGATTCGCTGGGTGCGGTCCTTCACCTCCACACCCGGCCCCACTCCCTTATCTACCCACACTTATCAAAACTAAAAAAAGACCACGTCATGACCCGAACCAAACTTTCTCTGTTGATTCCGCTGCTTGGCTCCTTCAGCGCCCAAACCTGGGCCGAGGAGACCGAGCAGCAACCCGGCACCTTGAACATGCAAGCCACCGTTGTTTCCGCGACTCGCAGCGAAGCGAGCATTGCCTCGATTCCGGGCTCGGTCCAGGTCATCGACGAACAGCAGGTCCGCGAGCAGAGCGGCGCGGGTCGCCGGGTCTCCGACATTCTCGGGCAATTGGTGCCCGGCCTGGCACCGTCCAGCGGCGGGATGAGCAACTTCGGCCAGACCCTGCGCGGGCGCAACATGCTGGTGTTGATCGACGGCGTATCGCAGAACGCTACGCGCGACAACTTCCGCCAGCTCAACAGCATCGCACCGGCCAGCATCGAGCGCATCGAAGTGATTTCCGGCGCCAGCAGCATCTACGGTGCCGGCGCTTCGGGCGGCATCATCAACATCATCACCAAGCGCAATCAGGGCCAGGACATTGCCTACAGCAGCAAACTGGGCCTGACCAGCGGCAATAACCTCAACAGCAAAGGCTTCGCCTACGAAGCTTTCCAGAGTGCGACCGGGCGCAAGGATGCGCTGGACTGGTACGTGTCCGCCGACCTGACCCAGCGCAACGATCAGTTCGATGGCAACGGCAAGCGCATCCCTCAGGACACCTCCCAGGGCAGCAACATGGACACCGAAACCTATGACCTGCAAGGTCGTTTCGGTTACGAACTGGATGCCGATAAAAAACTCAGCCTGTCGCTGCAGGACTACAAGGACCAGCAGGACACGGACTTCACCAAAGACCCGAAAAACCTGCAGCAAGCCGTAGCGGTCAAAGGGCTGAAACTCGACGACCAGCCCTACACCCATAACCAGGCGGTCAACCTCAACTACACCGACAAGGACTTCTACGGTCAGGGCCTGCAGCTGGAAAGCTACTGGCGCCGGGCCGACGCGCTGTTCTTCCCGGACCTGTCGCGGGGCAAGGCCGGGATCGCCGACAACAACAGCGTGCAGGATGTCTACGGCTTGCGCGCGGCCATCGACACGCCCTTGCCGGCCATCGGCAGCGCTACGGGCAATCTGGTCTGGGGCGCCGACTACGATCACGAGCGCTCGCGCCAGCGTGGCGACCAGTACACCCTCAAAGGGCTGACCTACACCAAGACCGGCACCACCTACGAGATGGGCCCGGATCTCGAAACCACCACCAAGGCGCTGTTCGGGCAAATGTCCTGGGACGTTGGCGACTGGACCTTGCGTGGCGGTGTGCGTCGCGAGTGGATCGAAAGTGAGGTCGCCGACAGCATCGCCTACGGTCAGATCGTCCAGACCGGTGTGCGCGCCACCCTGCCCGGCGATACCCTCAAATATGACGCCACGCTGTACAACCTGGGCGCGGTCTATCACCTGAGTGAAAATCAGGACATCTTCGCCAATTACAGCCAGGGTTTTTCGCTGCCGGATATCCAGCGCTTCTTGCGTGATGTGAACAGTACCTTCGACATCCAGAGCCTCAACGCCCAGGCCATCAAGGTCGACAGCTACGAGTTGGGCTGGCGCGGTAACTGGGATCAGTGGCAGGCCGACGTCACCGTGTATGAAAACACCTCGGACGTGACCCAGTTCTACGATGCCAATGATCGTGTCCTGCGCCTGATCAACCAGAAGGAACGGGTACGCGGCATCGAAAACAGCCTGACCTACCGCGCGACCGATCACTGGTCGGTGGGGGGCACTTATGCGTGGGCCAAGGGCGAGACCGAGCAGAACGGCAAATGGATCGACCTGCCGGCGACACGCATCTCACCGGCCAAGACCACGCTGTTCGTCGGCTACACCGAAGATGACTACACCCTGCGTTTGCAAGGCATGCGCCTGGCCAGTTACGACGCCGCCGCCAAGGACAACAACGGGCGTGACATCAAGGGCTATACGCTGGTGGACTTGTTGGGTTCCGTGCGATTGCCGGTCGGGCGTCTCGAAGGCGGAGTGTATAACCTGACCGATCGCACGTACGTCAACCTGTTCGCCCAGGCCAACGCCAAAGCGCCGTACGCCAACGCCGAAGGCCGTACGTTGAGCATGAGCTACTCGATCGATTGGTAATTTTTGTAGGAGCAGAGCTTGCTCCGGGCGGCGTTCCGACGATAGCGATCTCAAGGACGCCATCGCCGGCAAGCCATGCTCCTACGAAGGGTGTTACAAACCGCGCAAATCGCGCTCTTCAATCGGCCGGCTCTGGCGCAGCCGCTTGCCGCCCAACACCACCCAGTCGATCAGGCGGAACAGGCATTCCAGCCCGAACGACAGCAACATCGCCCCGCTCAGCCCCCAGCCCATGGCTTCAGGTGTCAGCAACAGCTGGTAGCTGTAGCCATTCCAGGTTTCCTTGCGAATATCCGGGTCAGCCGCCAACACCACCTGCAAGACACGGATGTACCACGGGCCTTGCATGGCCTGGAATTGCTTGTCCAGCGCCAATTGGCGAGTGAGCAAGGTGCTCAGGCTGTCAGCATCGCTGCGAAACACCGGGTCATCACTGGCGCGGTAATGAGCAACCAATGCTTGCAGGTCGCCCTTGAAGAACTGCTCGGCGGTGCCTTGAAACCCTCGCAAGCCGGTCTGCGCTTCGATCAGGTGCGCCTCGACCCGCTTGGCGTAATCGTTGATGAAACCCGGCACCTGCACACCCACCAACAGGCCGATCGCAAACAACACCAGCCGCAAATAACTGAGCAACATAGAAAGGTGTTCCTTATTCGGTCTTGCCCTGGCTGACGCATTCACCGCGTCGCCACAGGCTCCATTGGCCCGGTTCGTAACGGGTCCAGGTTTCGTTTTCGGTCAGGGGTTCGGTAGCAATGACCGTCACCACATCGTTGGGCGTGGTTTCGGCCTGGAAGTCGACGATGACGTCCGCATCCTTCAAGCGTGCCGGACCAAACGGCGCACGTCGGGTGATCTGCGCCAATTTGGTCGAGCAATAACAGAACAGCCAATCGCCGTCGCTCAACAGGCAGTTGAACACACCTTTGCTACGGTATTCGGCGCACGCCGCCACCAGGCTCGGTAGCAACTGCTCGACTTCAACCGGCTCCGGGAAGGCTTCACGTACGCGGTTGAGCACATCGCAGAACGCCGCTTCACTGTCGGTGTCGCCAATGGGTCGGTAAAAACTGGCAGTCGGCTGGAAGTCGGTCAGTTGGCCGTTATGTGCGAAACACCAGTTGCGGCCCCACAGCTCACGCACGAACGGGTGAGTGTTGGACAGGCAGACCTTGCCGACATTGGCCTGGCGGATATGCCCGATCACCACTTCGCTCTTGATCGGATAGCGCTGCACCAGCAGCGCAACTTCGGAATCACAACTCGCCGCCGGGTCCTGAAACAAGCGCAGGCCGCGGCCTTCATAGAACCCGATACCCCAACCGTCCCGATGCGGGCCGGTTCGACCGCCTCGCTGCATCAGCCCGGTGAAGCTGAACACGATATCGGTCGGTACATTGGCGCTCATGCCCAATAATTCACACATGCCTGGACTCTCGCTTCAATGCCGGGGCAACGTCAAAGACGGGGTTCAACTCGCGAACGCTGGGGGTTACTCGGAACCGGCGGACGACCATAACGATCGTCACCAGCACCGCCAAAGGGCTGGTCATCATCCGGATCGGCAGCCTTGGCAGCGGCTTTCGCGGCGGCCTCCCGCTCCTTGCGAGCATTGGAGGCGCGCTCGATGGGAAAGCGGATCAACGCGAAGATCAGGTAAATGCCAAAGGCGATCATGCTGTACATGACCAGGTCGGAAATCGCGCGCCAGATGTTGTTACCGACCTTGAACAGCAGGTCCAGGGCAGTAATAGCGATGGCCGGGGCGAATTTTTCCTTCACCGGGTCGATAATGGTCGGGCTGAACAACAGCACGACCATGAGCAGACGCAGTGGCTCGCGCAACCAGCGCCACATCCAGCGGGTCAGCCGCATCCACACCAACAGGCAGCCTAAAGCGGCAAAGGCGTAAAGGCCCCAAGCGATCAGATAGTCGTTCTCGGTCATGGTGTCCATGGCAAGGCAGGCAAAGAGGCGCTTATGATAACGGCTTTTCAGCGATCAGGCTGCCCCGCTGTCTGTGAAGCCATTTTTACACAACGCTCGAGAGTCCTTCATGCCCCTATCCGCCCACGTTTGCAGCGCCCCGATTGCCCACAAGGCCGACGGCGATGACCCGTACGCCTGGCTGCAGGAGCGCGACAGCGCACAGGTGCTCGACTACCTCAAGGCTGAAAACACCTACCAGGAAGCACAACTGGCCGACCAGGCCGAGCTGCGTGAAACCCTGTTCAACGAAATAAAAAGCCGGATTCTCGAAACCGACCTGTCGCTGCCCTCCCCGTGGGGGCCCTACCTGTATTACACCCGCACCGTCGCCGGTGACGAATATGCCCGGCATTACCGCTGCCCGCGCCCGGCCGACGACAGCCTGCAGGTCGACGAAAGCCAGGAACAGCTGCTGCTCGACCCCAATGTGCTGGCCAATGGCGGTTTTTTCTCGCTGGGCGCCTTCAGCATCAGCCCGGACCACCAGCGCCTGGCCTACAGCCTCGATACCAGCGGTGAAGAGATTTACACGCTGTTCGTCAAGGAGCTGTCCAACGGCAAGGTCAGCGAACTGGCGTTCGAGAATTGCGACGGCAGCATGACCTGGGCCAACGACAGCCTGACGCTGTTTTTCGGCGAGCTGGATGACACCCATCGCCCGCACAAGCTGTTCCGTTATCGTCTCGACGGTACCGCCGCCGAAGAAGTCTTCTTTGAACCGGACGGACGGTTTTTCCTGCACTGCTACCGCTCAAGCTCCGAACGCCAGTTGCTGCTGTCGCTGGGCAGCAAGACCACCAGCGAAGTCTGGGTGCTCGATGCGTCGCAGCCACAACAGGCCTTCACCTGCCTGGCACCACGGGTTGAAGATCACGAGTACGACGTCGACCACGGCAAGCTCGACGACCAATGGACCTGGCTGATTCGCAGCAACCGCGACGGCATCAACTTTGCGCTGTATCAGGCTGCCGACACCGGGGTCGCGCCAACCGAAAGCGACTGGCAAAACCTGATCCCCCACAGCGACACGGTGATGCTTGACGGCATGAGCCTGAATGCCTCGGCCATGACCCTGAGCCTGCGCGAAGGCGGCTTGCCGATCATCGAAGTTCACCCGCAAGGCCTGCCCGCTTACCGCGTGCAACTGCCGGACGCGGCCTACAGCCTGCATGTGCAAAACAGCCTGGAGTTTGCCAGCGACAAGATCCGTCTGCGTTACGAGGCGTTGAATCGCCCGGCGCAGATTCGCCAGCTCACCCTCGCCAGCGGCGAACAGAAAGTGCTCAAGGAAACCCAGGTGCTTGGCCCTTTCGACGCCGATGCCTACGTCAGTCAGCGCTTGTGGGCGACCGCGCCCGATGGCACACAGGTGCCGATCAGCCTGGTGGTCAAACGTGAAATGCTCGGCAAGCCGACGCCGCTTTACCTTTACGGCTACGGCGCCTACGGCGAAAGCCTCGACCCGTGGTTCTCCCATGCGCGCCTGAGTCTGCTCGATCGCGGCGTTGCCTTCGCCATCGCCCACGTGCGCGGCGGCGGTGAGTTGGGCGAAGCCTGGTATCGCGCCGGCAAGCAGGAACACAAGCAGAACACCTTCAGCGACTTCATCGCCTGCGCCGAACACCTGATCGCCAACGGCCACACCACCGCCAAACAACTGGCCATCAGCGGCGGCAGTGCCGGCGGATTGCTGATCGGCGCGGTGCTCAACCAGCGCCCGGAACTGTTTGCGGCGGCGATTGCCGAGGTGCCGTTCGTCGACGTGCTCAACACCATGCTCGATCCGGACTTGCCGCTGACCGTCACCGAATACGACGAATGGGGCAATCCTGAAGAGCCGGCAGTTTATGATCGGATCAAGGCATACGCGCCGTACGAAAACGTCGGCGCTCACGCCTATCCGGCAACCCTGGTGATCGCCGGCTACAACGACAGCCGCGTGCAGTATTGGGAAGCAGCCAAGTGGGTGGCCAAGTTGCGAGCGACCAAAACCGACAATAATCTGTTGCTGCTCAAGACCGAACTGGGTGCCGGTCATGGCGGGATGAGCGGGCGTTATCAAGGATTACGTGACGTAGCCCTCGAATACGCATTTGTTTTCAAGGTACTGGGTATCGCCTGAGGAACTCTGCAAGGCGTATGGGTCTTAAATGTGGGAGCAAGCTCGCTCCCACAAGGGATTGGTAATTACCCACAAAGCCCGAACCAGCAACAGACACAAAAAAAGACTGTGATGACATGTCAGAACCGACCCTGCTGAACAAAGAAATTCGCGACTGGCTGATGGACTGTGGCCTGTTCGATCAACTGCAACTGGCCGATTTCACGGCGGCTGCCGGCTACTTCAGCATCAGCACCATCGCCGAGGGCCAGGAGATCTTCCACGAAGGTGATGCCGGCAGCTTCATGTGCATCATTCACTCGGGTCAGGTGGCGGTGCAGAAAACCAATAGCGACGGCAAGCCGGTGACGATCGCAACGCTACGCAGCGGCCGGGCATTCGGCGAAATGGCCGTCCTCGATGGCGAACGGCGCTCGGCCAGTTGCGTGGCGGCGAGCAATTGCCAATTGCTCAATCTGGGCAAGGACTCGCTGGAAAAGATGCTCAACGACGCACCGAAAATCGCCGCGAAGATCATCCGCGCCATTGCCGTGTCGCTGTCCAAACGCCTGCGCATGGCCGACGGCCAATTGCTCTCGCAACAGATTTAACCGCCGGGAGATTTGTTTTTTTGCTGAATCTGCTCAAGCCCCGGCAAGGTCTGGTCCTTGGGCGGGTTGGGCATTTCGATCGGTGGCAACAACGGTTCACCGCCGCTACTGCTGCCGACCTTGGGTACAGTGGTCGGGGTAATCTGCGGGTATGGCGTGGGGGTTGCGGTGCCGGGTGAACCGGGGGCCGCTGATGGTGCAACAGGGACCGTTTGCAACTCTTGCGCCTGCGCTGCACTTATCGAGAGCGCGGCCAACACAATGACCGTTAGAATGGTGCACTTCATCAATGGCTCCGTTGCCCTTGCTTGTTGCCTTAAGGCTACTCCCAACCGCGCAAGATTGCCCTTCTCAATGCCGGTTTCTCCTCCCTGATGCCAGTTTCCCTCCTTAAAGAGAGCCCCATGAAACGTTTCGTTCTGCTCGACACCACCCCGATCCCCGAAAACGGCGGTGCCCTGTGCCTGTTCGAGTATGGCGAAGATTTCGTCATCAAGATCCAGGGCGGTGACGGCGGACAATTGATGAACACCCGCATGCACGGCTCCGAAGACGCCTTGGCCGAGATTCCTTGTCGCAAGGTCGCCGGCCGGCCGAATTCACGGGTGCTGATCGGTGGCCTCGGCATGGGGTTCACCCTCGCTTCGGCGCTCAAGCACCTGGGCAAGACCGCTGAAGTGGTGGTCGCCGAACTGGTGCCAGGGGTGGTCGAGTGGAACCACGGGCCGCTGGGCGAGAAGTCCGGGCGACCGCTGCTCGACCCGCGCACGGTGATCCGCATGGAAGACGTGGCCAAGGTCCTGCAGGCCGAGCCGCAAGGTTTCGACGCGATCATGCTCGACGTCGATAACGGCCCCGAAGGCCTTACCCAGAAAGCCAACAGCTGGCTGTACTCGGCCGGCGGCCTGAGCGCCTGCACCAAGGCCCTGCGCCCCAAAGGCGTGCTCGCGGTGTGGTCGGCCAGCGCTGACCGGCAATTTTCCGACAAATTGAAAAAGGCCGGCTTCAAGTCCGAAGAAGTGCAAGTCTTCGCCCACGGCAACAAAGGCACCCGACACACGATCTGGATTGCCGAGAAGCTCAAGGGCTGAGCTAAACTCTGTTCATAACCGTCATTAGTCTTTTTACAAAGGTGAACCCATGAGTTCGTCAACGCCTCCCTCCAACACGGCCAAACTGGACCGCATCCTCGCCGACGCCCAGCGCGACCGTGAAATGGGTTACCGCGACAAGGCCCTGAAGATGTACCCGCACGTCTGCGGACGCTGTGCCCGTGAGTTTTCCGGCAAGCGCCTGAGCGAGCTGACCGTGCACCACCGCGACCACAACCACGACAATAACCCGCAGGACGGCTCCAACTGGGAGCTGCTGTGCCTGTACTGCCACGACAACGAACACTCGCGCTACACCGACCAGCAGTACTTCGGCGACGGCTCGCTGAGCACGCCGAAAATCGCCAAGGCAACGCATAACCCGTTCGCCGCGTTGGCCGGGCTGATGAAAAAAGACGACTGAGGTCGCACTCGGCCTCTGTGGCGAGGGAGCTTGCTCCCGCTGGGTCGCGAAGCGACCCTAAAACCTGTAGTTGCGGTTTTCAGAAAGAACGCATCAGCCGGTTTACGACCGCTTCGCGCCCGAGCGGGAGCAAGCTCCCTCTCCACAACAGCGCACCCAATCCAGATCACCCTAATCTGCCCACCCTCCGAGCAATCCCCGTATAATCGCGGTTTTTCTCGAAGGGCACCCCGCTCGTGGCAAACAAACGGTACAGCTGCATCGGTTTGTATAACCCCAAATCACCGGAGAACGTCGGTTCGGTGATGCGCGCCGCCGGCTGTTACGGCGTGGCGTCGGTGTTCTACACCGGCAAGCGTTATGAACGCGCCCGTGACTTTGTCACCGACACCAAGAAAATCCACCACGACATTCCGCTGATCGGCATCGACGACCTGAAGAAAATCCTCCCGCTGGGCTGCGTCCCGGTGGCGGTCGAGCTGGTCGATGGCGCCCGTTCGTTGCCCGAGTACACCCACCCGGACCGTGCGCTGTACATCTTCGGCCCGGAAGACGGTTCGCTCGATAAAGAGATTCGCGAGTGGTGCGAAGACGTGGTCTACATCCCGACCACCGGCTGCATGAATCTGGCCGCCACCGTCAACGTGGTGCTTTACGACCGCATGGCCAAGGGCAATAACACCCGTTCCGGTCCAAAATTTCGCTGATACGCTGAGTGCGGCATGGAACAAGGCGGCCGACTGCGCAGTCAGCTGTATAGCCATTGCCCCTGAGGAGACAGATCATGAGCGACATCAAACACGTAGAACCCACGCCGTTCCAGACGCAGCCAACGCAAAACGTCCAGGGCTGGGAACGCATCGCGAGCACGGCCGGTGGTGTGGTGATGGTCGGCAAAGGCCTGCGCCGTGGTGGCGTGTTCGGGCTGATCGAGGTGGCACTCGGCGGTGCAGCCCTGGCTCGCGGTATCACCGGGCACAGTTCGGCAAAAAGCTTCTTCGAAAAAAGTCGTCAGGACCTGAACAACATTCGTTCGAAAATCGAACGGGCCGGCGCAGAGCTGAAGTCGCCCAAGACCGGGGTTTGAGCAACATCGCAAAACCTGTGGCGAGGGAGCTTGCTCCCGCTGGAGCGCGAAGCGGTCCTGAATGCGGCAGATGCGGTTTATGACTGCTTCGCCCGAGCGCGGACCGGCCGGCGGGAGCAAGCTCCCTCGCCACAATTGCGCTTGACTCAAGTTATCTGAGCAACTCGGTGTCCAGCACTTTCGATGGCTCGCCAATGATGCTCTGGGCCAATACCACAAACTCCTTGGTGCTCACCCGTCCAAGGTCCATGGCGCCGCGCAACATGTCGTCCAACGAACGCTTGTTACGGGTTTTCAGGCGAATTTCGCGGTCCAGTTCCTGCAACAGCAACACCGCTTTGGCGAGCTGTGCCGTGCTGAGCTGATCGCCGCGCAGGGTGCTGACATGATGGCTGGCCTTGGCCATTTTATCTTCCAGCACCTGATAACGATCATCGCTCATGCCACCGGCACGGCGCAGCAGTTCAATCGCGTAGTACTCGGCAAAGCCTTCATTGATCCAGTCACTGCGATCACTGTCCTTGATTCGCCCCAATACCTGGGCCAACTCACGGAGCAACGGGCTGCTGCCGCTTTCGCTGACCAACGGCAAATGACTGTGCAGATAAATCGATTCGTGCCCGGCCAGGCTGCCGCGCCACATCGGGTCGGCGGCCCCCACAATCAGCAGCTTGCCGGGATGACGCGGATACAGCGCCTGCACTTGCGGCCAGACGAAGGTCAGCAGCGTCAACACGTCCATCCGGTGCATGCCCTGCCCTCGCGGCGAGGCAACCGTGACTTCGGTTTCGCCCAAGCGTGTGCGACGACTGCCCAGGTTGCCGGCGAGCATCCAGCCCGTAGGCCGGTCGAGCCGTCGAGCAACGTTGTCGATGCGAAAGCGGTTCTTGCCGACCCGCGGCCAGGAAGTCTCGACGCTTTTCCAGCCTTCCGGCAATTCAAACTCGAGACGCGATACCAGCTCGACACCGTCCTGCTGATCCAGGCGCGCCGCCGGGACCAGGTCGTCGCCACGCATCAACGCCCAATTCGGCGTCATGCGGGTATCGAAACTGGAATTCTTGAAGGTGTGACTGATGCGTACCCGGTAGGTCAGGCTGGCCTTGTCAGCGGCCGGATGCCAGACGCCACGCGCCGCGTTGCCCGGCGTGAGCTGCCACTGACCATCGGCCTTGAAGTCGCTGTACTGGCTGCCATCGCCCAGATCAAAATCCAGGCTGTGCACCGCCGAGCCACGTGCCAGGGTCAAGCGCACTTCAGCCTGATCGCTTTGCGGCAATAATCGTACGTGGTAATCGAGATCGACTTTTTTTGCCGCCCACACCGGTGAACTCAGCACCAGCAACGACAAAACCATCGGCAGCTTCAACCCAACAGCCATACACACTCCTTCGTGACTTGCTCGTACTACGACAGGTGCTTAACCCGCCCGAAAAATCAGATGATCTTCCCAATCATCCTCAGCCACGCTGCCTTCGGCGAGCATGCGCCCGGACTGGGAAATGCGCTCGTGGTGCACGGCATCCCGATCGCCGCAGACCAGGTGATGCCAAAGCGGCAAGTCCTTGCCCTCGCTGACCAAACGGTAACCGCAGGTCGGCGGCAGCCACTTGAACTGATCGGCCTTGCCCGGCGTGAGCTGGATGCAATCCGGTACCGAGTCGCGACGGTTAGCGTAGTCGGTGCACTGGCAGGTTTTCAGGTCCAGCAGTTTGCAGGCGATGCGCGTGTAGTAGACGCTGTTGTCTTCTTCGTCCTCAAGCTTTTGCAGGCAGCACAGGCCACACCCGTCGCACAACGACTCCCACTCTTCTTGATCGAGTTGTTCGAGGGTTTTGCGTATCCAGAAAGGTTCGACTTTGGCGGCCATGGCTCAAGCATCAACATCAGGTGGTGAAAAGGCCGCCAGTCTAGTGCCCCAGCCCCTGCGGGCCAAGTGCTGGCGACTGCCGGTAGAACAGAACTTGTCAGTTATGCCGCCACGAAGTAGCTTTGCGAGTCGCAACGACCCATGCCAAGGTGCCATTAACGCTCTACCGCGTTGCATTCAGGGCAATTGCCCCGGGGCTGAAAAACCTCACTGCCCAGCTCAACTGCGCGCGTCGGTTTTTACTCAACTTTTCCTTCATAAATGTAGTCAGGAAACTCGTCCATGAGCGCTAATCCCCGCGTTGCCGAATATGCCATTCACCCACAGTTCACTGATCGCTGGTCGCCGCGAGCCTTCACCGGCGAAAGTATCCCTGAAGAAACCCTGCTGAGCTTTTTCGAAGCGGCTCGCTGGGCACCGTCGGCCTACAACTCGCAGCCATGGCGTTTTCTCTACGCGCGCCGCGACACGCCGAACTGGGAGCGTTACCTGGGTCTGCTGAACGAGTTCAACCGCAGTTGGGCGCAACACGCCTCGGCCCTGGTGATCGTGATCTCGAAAACCACCTTCACCGCGCCAGGCGCCACCGAAGAAACCGCCGCGCTGTGGCACACCTTCGACACCGGTTCCGCCTGGGGCCATTTGGCCCTGCAAGCCTCTATCAGCGGCTGGCACACCCACGGCATGGCCGGTTTCGATCAAGAGCTGACCCGCAAGGAGCTGAATATTCCTGAAGGCTACGCGCTGCACGCGGCGGTCGCGATCGGCAAGCTGGGTGACAAGGCGACGCTCGCCGATTACCTGCAAGCCCGGGAAGTCCCAAGCCCGCGTCGTCCGCTGAGCGAACTGGCGGCTGAAGGTGATTTCAGCCTGTAAGCCACACTGAAAAACCTGTGGCGAGGGAGCTTGCTCCCGCTGGGTTGCGAAGCAACCCCAAGACTGGCAACCGCGCTTTATCCGATAGAACGCATCCGCTGGTTTACGACCGCTACGCGGCCGAGCGGGAGCAAGCTCCCTCGCCACAACAAGCTCGCTCCCACAGTTGTCCGGGGTTGATCAGTAACCCCGTGTGAAATCCACTTCGCCGCGCAACGCTTCGCCCGCCTGAAACGCCCGCAAATTCTCGACAAACAGCTGCACCATCATTGGCGGTGAGGTAGGTGCCGAGCTGTGGCCGGTCAGCAGCAAGCCCCAGGCGGTCCAGAATGGATGGCGCTGCGGCAACGGTTCCTGACGGCAGACGTCGATCACCGCCCCCGCCAGATGCCCTTCCTTCAGGGCCTCTACCAGGTCCGCATCGACCACCGCCACGCCACGCCCGACGTTGATGAACAAACTGGTCGACTTGAACTGCTTGAACAACGCGGCGTTGTACAGATCGTGAGTGTTCGGCGTATTCGGCAGCAGGTTGACCACGTAATCGACTTCACCGACCAGGCGCCCCAGATCCTCCAGCCCCGCGACCTCAATGAACGGCGCCTGCTCGCGCGGCGAACTGGCGATCCCGTACAGCTTGACGCCAAAAGGTACCAGGAACTGCGCCACGCTCTGACCGATGTCACCGGTACCGACGATCAGCACCTTGCGCCCCGCCAGGCTCTGACCCAGACGGTTGTCCCACTTGCGCTCGACCTGGCTGACCAGTCGCGCCAGCACTTCGCGCTCATGGCCAAGCATGTAGGTCAGCACATATTCAGCCATCATCTGACCGAATATCCCGACCGCACGGGTCAGCCGGTAGTGGCGTGGCAAGCCGTCGGCGAGCAACGGTGTAATGCCGGCCCAGGTCGATTGCAGCCACTGAGGCTCATGACCTTGACGCAACAGCGTCGCCAACAGGTCCGGCTGGCCGAGCCAGACCGGGCAGTCGGCGGCCATACTGGCCAATTCAGCGGAGTCGCCGCTGGTCAGTACCTGCAGTTCAGGCGCGGCCTGTCGCAACAGTTGGGCATATACAGCGTGGTCGTGTTCGGCAATCAGAACGCGCATGGTTCAAACCTTCAAAAACAGTGCACAAGGCCGCCGAAGGAGTGTTTCTCCCTCGCTCGCGACCCTCGCCAAAATTATCAATTCCATTGTTTCCAGAGGCTCTGGACAGAGCCTCTACAGATATCCGTCAAACCGGATCATTACGTCGTAGCAGCTCTTCCGGCAAGTGTTCGATGTACTCGTCTTCAGCCGGCGGCATTTGCAGGTGATAGCCCTGCTTGTCGAGGTTTTCCAGGACCACCGTGATGTCTTCGCGCGAGAGCTTGCGCTCGGGGGTCAACACCAGGTCGAAGGCGTGATGCGGTTTACCGAACGCCAGCAGCAGGTTCTCCGGGACGCGCTCCAGTGCATCGCTTTTGAGCACATAGAGGTACATCTCGTTTTTCTTCAGGCTTCGGTAGATAGAGCAAATACGTTTCAAGGCTGTTCTCCGGCAGTGGCCAGGCAGTCGAGCAGGGCCTGGCCCATCAATTCGCGGCGCCAGCCACGCAGCGAATCAGGCAATTGGTAAGGGCCCTCGGGGAAGCCGCTCTTGAGCAAGGCTTCGAGGGTTTTCTTGCGCAGCATCAGTTCCGGGGCAATGTTCAAGCGTTCAGCTTCGGCCTGACCGAGCGCCCGCAGACGCTTGACCAGTGCCGCGGCTTCCACCGGCAAGGGCTCCGGCACCGCTGGCGGCCACTGGTCCGGCGGGACACTGCCCGCCTGCTTGATCAAGCCCAGCAGGAACTCACCGTCCTGACGCACAGTGCGCGGGTGCATGTCTTCGATTTTCGCCAGTGCCCCGAGATTGTCCGGCTGGGTACGTGCCAGCGGCCACAACGAATGCTCACGCACGATGCGGTTGCGCGGCAGATCGCGGGCGCGGGCTTCGCGCTCGCGCCAGGCGCAGAGTTCACGCAGCACGGCGAGTTGCGCGCGGGACAGTTTCCAGGCCAGCTTGGCTTCGCGATACACCTCGTAAGGGTCGACTTCGCGGCGCAGGTTGGCCACCAGTTCGGCGCCATCTTCCAGGACCCAGGCGTACTTTTCGTCCGACAGCTTCGGCCGCAGATGCACGAAAACCTCCGCCAGATGCACGGCATCTTCGGCGGCATAGCTGATCTGGGTTTCCGAGAGCGGACGTTGTAGCCAGTCGGAACGGGTTTCACCCTTGGGCAGGTCGATGCCGAGTACTTCCGACACCAGCCGCGAGTAGCCCATGGAGAAACCCAGGTTCAGGTAGGCAGCCGCCAGTTGCGTATCGAACAATGGCGCCGGCAGGCTGCCGGTCAAGCGCAACAGGACTTCGAGGTCTTCGCTGCAGGCGTGCAGCACTTTGACCACTGCCGGGTTTTCCAGCAATTGGGCCAGCGGTTGCCAGTTGTCGATCGTCAGCGGATCAATCAGGAAAGCCCGCTCGCCATCGCCAATCTGCAACAGGCCGGCGATCGGATAAAAGGTGTCGACCCGCATGAATTCGGTGTCGAGGGCGACGAACGGCAACTGCTGCCATTGGGCGCAAAACTGACCGAGGCTATCGTTGTCGCGAATCCAGTGAATATCGATGGCCACACGGCTCTCCCTTGAAGAATGGCGCGCAGTATATATCGGCCCCGGCGATTTCCGCGCACTGACTGAGCAAGCGCTTGAGCAAAACTCCCGCGGCTCGAGAAGAATAGGACAACTAGTCGGCTTTATGCAGCACGTAGACACGCGGCAGGTCGCTGCCTGGCAGGGTGTCCAGGTATTTGAGCGTCTTGAAACCCGCTTGCCGGAACTCTGCCTCAAGCTCGGCCTTGGTGGCCAACTGACGCGGTTGTGCATCCTCGCCGAACCGCGCGCGCAGCTTGAAGTACCCATCCCGCTGTACCGACACGATCAGCGCGTCGCGACTGACCCGGTGAAACTCACGCAGTATCGCCAGGCGGTGCTCACTGTTTTCGATGTGCTGAAACAACTGTGTGCAAAAAATGCAATCCACGGCATTTTCCGGCAAACCGATGGTGAATGCCGAGCCCTGAAAGGTTTTGACCCGTTTGAGCAGCTCGGCCGGATGATGAGTCTGGGCGTGGTCGAGCATTTCCTGGGACGGGTCGGTGGCGAGAATCACCCGGTTGGTGTGCTCGGCCAGCACCGGCCAGTTGCCCCCTGCCCCGCAGGCCACATCGAGAATCAGCCCCGGTTCGCCAGCCACCTTGAGTGCGCGCCGCACCAGTCGCTTGCCACGCCACTGCAAAAACCGCTGCACCAGCCCACGGGGATGCGGCTGGAGGCAGACTCGAGCGTGCTCCTGATCGTAGCGTCGAGCAAATTCGTGCTCGACTGAGGAAGGGGGTTGCGCAGACATAACTGGCGACTCTTGATAAAGGAAACGACTTACTGGCGACAGGTTATCAAGTTGCGCGTGAAAAAAAGGTTTAATGACGATGCCGGGGCTAGCCTGCAGCTTTTGCTGCGCCGCACGCTGGTTTCACCCTTGCACCAGCGCACCCGGCCAACAAATACTGACGTCGACCTCCCCTCCTCCTCTGGCAACACTCAAGGACGACCCGATGAAAGCTCGTTTGCTGCTCTGCTCCTTGCTCACGTTCAGCGTCCAGGCAATTGCCCAGAATGCACCTTCGCACCTGGACCAGGTGATTGAACGAGGTCATCTGAAGGTCTGTACTACCGGCGATTACAAGCCTTACACCTATCTGCGCGCAGAGGGCGGATACGAAGGGATCGATATCGCCATGGCCCAATCCCTGGCGAAAAGTCTGAACGTTGATGTGCAATGGGTCCCCACGACCTGGAAGAACCTGATGACGGATTTTCTGGCTGACCGTTGCGATATCGGTATGGGCGGCATTTCGGTTTCACTGGAGCGACAGAAAAAGGCGGCTTTCAGCGACACGCTGGGCGTCGACGGAAAAATCCCGCTGGTGCGTTGCGAAGATAAACAACGCTATCAAACCGTCGAACAGCTCAACCAGTCGTCCGTGCGGCTGATCGAGCCGGCAGGCGGTACCAACGAAGTATTTGCCCGCACTCACCTGCCCAATGCCACGCTGACCCTGTTCCCGGACAACGTGACGATTTTCGAGCAATTACTGGAAAACAAGGCCGACGTGATGATCACCGACGCTTGCGAAGCACGCTATCAGCAGAAGCTCAAACCCGGTTTGTGCGCGGTCAACCCCGAGCAGTACTTGCAGTACAGCGAGAAAGCCTACTTGCTGCCTCGCGATGACGTGGCCTGGAAGGCTTATGTGGATCAGTGGCTACACCTGAGCAAAGCCACCGGCGCCTATGATGCGGTGCTCGCTCAGTGGTTGGCGACCGCTCCCGGTCACTGAACACTGACCAGCACCCGGAATGCCTCACTCGCCGCGCTGCGATAAGCGCCCTTGCGACTGAGCAAGGCCACCGTGCGTTGTGGCAACGCTGGTTGCAGCGCCAGCGGGCGCAACCCCGGCAGCGCATGGGTGATGGCCTCGGGGAGAATGGTCGCCAGGTGCCCGCGACGAACAATCTCGACAATCGCGCTGATGGAGTTGGCTTCGATGACGATGCGTGGCGCGATGCCTTGCTGTCGGCAATACAGGTCGATGTGCTGACGGGTTGCAAAGTCGCCGCTGAGCAACACCAGCGACTGCTGGCCCAGCGCCTGCGCATCGAGTGCTTGTTGCCGGACAAACCCCGGATGCGCCTCACTGACGACCAGGCTCAAGGTTTCGGCAAACAGCGTCTGGCTGTCGATGTCCGCCAGGTGACTGCCGGTGAATGCGATGCCGAGGTCCAGTCGGTCTTCGGCCAGCGCGGCCTCGATCTGGTCCTGGGTCATCTCCTCGACACTCAGGGTGAGGCCCGGGTACAGGCTGTTGAAACGCGCCAGCAACGGGCCGATCAGGTAGGCGGTGAAGGTCGGCGTCATGGCCAGCCGCAACGAGCCGCGCGTCAGGTCCTGCACGTCGTGCATCGCGCGTTTGGCCGCCTCCAGGTCTTGCAAGGCCAACCGCGCATAACGCACATACGCCTCGCCGGCATCGGTCAAACGCACCGTGCGCCCGGAACGATCGAACAACGGCGCACCGAGGACATCCTCGAGTTGCTTGATCTGCTGCGACAGCGTTGGCTGCGAGACATGCAATGCCTCGGCCGCCCGAGTGAAGTTGCGATGCTCGGCGACCGCGAGCAAGTAACGGATATGGCGTAACAGCATGCCGGCTCAACTATAGACATGGATTATGGATGACATCATAAGCCCGTCCGCGACGCTATAGCTGAAAACGTTATCCGTGCACCATCCCTTGCGATTTTCTCTGGCAAGCCGAGCCGTATTTAATTTTTAAATACCGCACATGACTTTCTGATTTGCTGACTCCCGCCGCACACCGCCTAATCCATACCTTGTTCTTCAAGGTGTGGTTATGGAAAACGTTCGCGCCACCTCCCGCCCCGCTGTCTGGCTGATGATCGCCGTGATCCTCGGCCCGAAACACCTGTTACACCAAACACATTGATTGATCAGGGACACACCGATGAAACACATCAGTTTCGCCTCCGCCAACGCCGGCATGTTGCTTTGGGCCATGTTGGTTGCCGCCTCTTTTTTCGCCGCCGCCGAGGTCAGCCAATCCATCGACCCGATCCTGCTGACCGGCCTGCGGCTGCTGTTTTCGGCTTTGGCGTTTCTGCCGATGCTGCTGCTCAAAGGCGGCACCGCGATCACCGCCAAAGGCCTTGTCAGTCATGCCTGGCTCGGGCTGTTGCTGGCCGTGTATTTCGGCTCGTTGTTTGAAGCGCTGCGCTACACCTCGGCGGTCAACACCGGAACCCTGTTTACCCTGGTGCCGTTGATGACGCTGTGCTTCGAGGCCTTCCTGATACCTGGCAACCGTTCGAAAAGCCGTCTGCTGCCGATGCTGATTGCGGCGGCCGGTGCGCTGCTGCTGATCCTCAAGGGCACTGGTCCCGGCGAAGTCCCTTCGCTCTACGCGGTGTCGGTGTTCGGGGTTGGCTGCCTGGCGATGGCGCTCTATTCACCGTTGAGTCAGCGCTTCAAGGCCCACAGCCTCAAGGGTCGTGGGCCTGTGGTGATGACATTCTGGAACATGCTCTTCGGCTCGCTGTTCCTGTTCGCGTTCAGCCTGGTCAATGGCGGCTGGCGATCCGGCGCCCTGTTGTCCGCCCACGACCTGTTCTGGCTGGTCTACCTGGCGCTGTTCGCGACCCTGGCAACCTTCTGGTTGCTGCACCGGGCGATCGGGGTGATTGCACCGTCCACGGTCATTTCCTACGTCTACCTCAGCACGTTGTTCATCACCTTGTTCCATTGGTTCTGGCTGGCGCAGCAACCGCTGATGCTGGAAGTCGTGGGTGCCTTGCTGGTGGCCATCGGGATGCTCGCACTGGTGATGTCCAGTCGTCGCGCACTTGCGGTAACCACGTAAATACTGCGGCTGAAGGCTGAAGGTGCTCACCCGCCTTCGGTCCGGATTGCGACAGACGTCGCATTTGCTACAACTTCTGTCCCACACTTGTCCGTGAATAATCCTACGAACCATTCTCCTAGGACGATCGTTCCGCTAGCATCACTCGCACACGTTTGCGCACAACTTGCGCAACGAGCGGAGTGAGATAGTACGGATGCTGAACAGTAACTTGCTTAGAAAGCTCGACATGCAGGACCTCATGGTGTTCATCGCCGTGTATGAGCAAAGCAGCGTCACCGGTGTGTCTGAAGCGCTGTTTGTCAGCCAGTCCACGGTGAGTTACTGCCTGAAGAAACTGCGCACCAGTTTCGAGGACGAGTTGTTCATCAATACCCGCACCGGTATGCGTCCGACCTACAAGGCCGGCACCATGTACACACACGTGCAGAAGATTCTCGAAAGCATCAACCTGTGCCATGCCGGGGTTCAGGCGTTCGACCCGACGCAGCAAGCCGTGACCTTCAATATCTGTGCGCCGGAATACTTCGAGCAACTGATCCTGCCGCGGCTATTGAAGAACTTCGATTTCGCCGACCTGCCGGTGATCGTCAATGTGCACAAACTCGAAACCGACATCCCCGCCGAAGAGCTGCGCGATGGCAGCCTCGACCTGGTGATCGGCTTCGGCCCGAACTTTCATCGCAGCCACACTGATTTCAGATCCCAGGTGTTGCTTGAGGACGATCTGGTGTGCGTTTTCGATAAACGGGCGACACCGCTGGAGCCTCGCATCAGCCTCAAAGCCTACGTCGAACGCCGACACGTGTTCCCCACGCCGTGGACGTCCACCACCAACATGGTCGACGGCTGGCTCGCCCAACAGGCGCACAAACGCCAGATCGTTGCACGCGCCAACAGCTACAGCGCTGCACTGAAGCTGATCACCGGGACTGACTTCATTCTGACCATGCCCCGGCGCATCCAGCACCTGCTGGCCAAAGACTCGGTCTTCAGCCATTGCGAGGCGCCGAACGGCGTACCAGGGTTCACCCTTGAGATGCAGTGGAGTCAAACCCACGAGCTGGACAGCGCCAACACCTGGCTTCGCGAGCAAGTGGTCAAGGCCTGCACAGAACAGGGTTTTATCTGAGGATCGGCGCGCAGGATATCAGTGACTGATGGCCGTCTTGGCGTAGGAATCGCGATCGATATCCAGAATCTCGACGCATAGCTGCACATCAACACTGGCAGGCCATTCGCAGAGATCCTGCACCACCGCCAACAGGCTTTCGGACAATTGCTTCTTGATCGCGGGCGAGCGCCCGCTCAGCAAGGCCAGTTTCACATGCACAAAAGCACGCTCACCCAACTCGGTTCCGACTCGGAATGCGCCGACCTGCACCGCACGGCTCTTGATATCGAACTCCTCGAACTGCCCAGACGCCACCAATGCGTTGTTCAAGCGCAACAACGCCACATCGGCATTGAGGTTCGGCAGGTTGGCGGTGTATTCCATGTGCAGGTGAGGCATTGCGATGCTCCTTGAGGATTGAACGAAGGGGCGTATATATACCATAGAGCGTCCCTGCCCTTCCCCGCGAAAACACCTGGCGCGTCAATGCTCCTGCGCCGGTAGCGATTCACGCAGTACCCGCGTTTCCCACGCCGCTACCAGAATCATCACTGCGGTTGTCAGCCCTCCCAGTACCAACGCTGAAAACAGCTGATTCAGCGCCGCAGGCAATAGCGCGAGCAGCAGTGCCAGGCCCGCCAGATGCGACAGTGGCGGTAAAATCCGATCGGCCATGACCCACTTGAACAACGCACACCCCAGCAAGAACAGCCAGGGCCCGGCGACAATCACGATGATCCCGGCATCGCTCGCATGCTCCGGATGCACCAGCACCAGTTCATCGGCCACCGCGCTGACGATGATCCCGGCAACGATCAACACATGCAGATAGGTGTAGGCAATCCGCGCCTGCCGCCCAGGGTCGCTGGAATGTGCAATCCGGTGGTGAGCGCGCTCG
The DNA here is from genome assembly GCF_018986375.1 of Pseudomonas sp. CVAP#3. Lineage (NCBI taxonomy): Bacteria > Pseudomonadati > Pseudomonadota > Gammaproteobacteria > Pseudomonadales > Pseudomonadaceae > Pseudomonas > Pseudomonas sp. CVAP#3. The sequence continues at coordinate 142,278 of NZ_JAHMSC010000010.1, read as the reverse complement.
GCGCCGCTGTCGAAATACACCCACCACATGGCCACGCTGCCCAGCACGGCAATCAAAAACCCCGCCAGCGCCTGCCAGTTCAGCACCAGATCGGCGAACGTTGCGCCGGTCACCAGCAACGACTCGCCCAGGGCAATGATCACGAACAGACCACAGCGCTCGGCCATGTGATTGCCCTCGACATTCCAGTCGGCCAGCGTTGAACGGCCGAGCCCCGGCACCCAGAAGTACAACGACGGCGAGATCAGTTCGATCAGTAATGCCAGCGCCCAACAGGCCAGGCGCTGATCGCCTTCAAGCAGCGCGCCGCTGATCCAGAACACCCCGGACAGCACCATCCACGCCAGAATTCGCTGGAAGTTGCGGGTCATGTTCAACGGCTCGCCACGCACCGCCCAGATCGCGAACAGCGTGCGGCCGACCTGCATGAAGACAAAGGCTGCGGCGAACATCACTCCACGCTCGGTAAAGGCCTTGGGAATCGATGACGACAGCAACAGGCCGGCAACCATCAAACCGAACAGACCGAGGCGGATCGGCAACTTTTCGGGGTCGAGCCAGTTGGTGACCCAAGAAGTGAAGATCCACACCCACCACACCGCCACCATCATCAACGCGACCTGCACCGCGCCACCTAGCGTCAGGTGCGCGAGCAGGGAGTGGGAAAGCTGGGTGACGGCGAATACGAACACCAGATCGAAAAACAGCTCGACCATGCCGACCTTGCCACTGTCTTGACTGCCGCGCCCACGCAACAGAGAACGGGAACTGCTCATGGGATGGATCTCCAGTCAGTCATCGGGAAAACACTGGCAGCAAAACAACACTATGTCGGGCAAGCAAGCCGCCGCCGGTTACCGTCCGAGCAACTTGTCGCTCTGTATCCCGGACACACCGCGCTCGCTCATGAAGGCTTCGAGCCGTGCACGCAGCCAGCGTTCGGCGGGGTCGCTATCGACGTGGCTCAGCCAGACCATGGACAGGTCCAGAGTCGGCGTCTTGAACGGGAACGGTTCCATGAACAACTGACCCGAGGCAGCCATCGCCGCTGCCGCGTAGTCTGGCAGGCTGGCAATCAGGTCGGTCCCCGCGAGCAGGGCCGGCAAGGCACTGTATTGCGGCACCGAGAGCACCACCTGGCGTTTGCGACCGATTTCGGCCAGCCACTCATCGGCATAGCCACTGACATTGGCCGTATGCGAAACCAGCACATGCGGGCGCGAACAGTACTCGTCGAGGGTCAGCGGCGTATCGGAGGCATCGGCGCGCAGTATGCAGGGCTGAATGTGCCGCAACAGTTTGCGCTTGGCATTGGCCGGCAGGCCGCGGGTCTGGCTGATGCCGACCGTGATATCACCGGACGCGAGCAAGTCCGGGATCCGCCAGTAATCGACATGCTGAACCACGAACACCACTTGCGGCGCTTCCTGGCGCAATGCGCGCAACAGCGGTGGCAGCAAACCGAACTCGACGTCATCGGACAAACCGATGCGAAAGGTCATGGTGCTGCTGGCCGGATCGAAGTGGTGGGTCAGGCTCAACGCCGAGGACAACGCGTCCAGCGCCGGCGAGAGGTGTTGAATCAGCTCCTCGGCCCGCGCCGTCGGCTCCATGCGGTGGCCGACCCGGATAAACAGCGGATCGTTGAACATCGCCCGCAAACGGTTGAGCGCCGAGCTGATGGTCGGTTGCCCGAGAAACAGCTTCTCTGCCACTCGCGTCACGTTGCGTTCGAGCATCAGCGTCTCGAATACCACCATCAAATTGATGTCGGCCTTACGCAGTTCATTGCGGTTCATCAGCGGCTCCCGGCTCTCAATACTTGGGCCAGTTTAGAAAGGCCGGGGGGACGGCGTCTATCGACATGAGCGCTGCACGTGAACGAGAGGCTGCGACGGCTTACTGTACCGTCAGCGACTTCACTCCCAGGCCCATCACACGCTGATCTTCTCCAAGCCCCAATTGTTTCGGGCTGATTGCGTCGGGTAACTGCACATGAATACGCATCAGCGTGTCCCGGGCGATGGCTTCGTGGATGGCCGCAGTCAGGGGGATTTCGATGCGATTGTCCTGAAGCCGGGTCAGACGTGTCGAACTGGCTTGTACACCGTTGATGGTAAAAACCACGTTCTGGCCAAGATGCATCGGTAGTACGAAGGCCAGCGCCTCGATCACGATGGATTGAGCCTGAGGCGGAACCCGAAGCACGATCTCAGCCTCCTCTCCCTCGGACCATGTGCCCCAGGTTTCCGGGGTCGACCAGCCATGGGCCAGATGAGGGGTCTTGTAGTTGAACCGTTGTTGCTGCCCGAGTTTGATCAACGGCACTAACTGCATCGAACGCCCTTCGTCCACGACCGGAAGGCATTCAGCGCATTTTTTCCAGCCCGGCGCAAGCACCACCAGGCCGTCAATGCGGGCCAGCAGATCGGTGTCGCTGTTGACGCTTTTCACGGCGTCAAGCATGGCACTCTCGTCGAGGATATACAGCGAATCAGGGTCGAACTGCCCCGTCACAAGCATTTGCCCGGCTTTTTGCTGGGCATGCTCAAGCGCCGTAGAACTCATGCGCCCCAGATAAGCGGTATCGGTTTTCAGACCATGAGTAGACGCGTAGTAGGCTAACGCAAGCCAGGTCTGCGACTGGTTCTGCGGCAGTAAAGAACGAATATTCGCGTAGTGGGCGGCGGCGCTGGACCAGAACGGGTCACGCAATGCTGTTGACCATTCGGAGGCAGGCGTCATCATCCTCGCGTGCCATACCCCTCTCCATCCGTTGCAGGTATCAACCACCTGAACAATCAGTGCCAAGGTCAGCAAACACAGCGCAGTGCGCGGCCGGTTGCCACGCACCACCAGGAAAATGACGGCAAACACGATGGCATAGAACACCGGCCAGAACATCCGCCCCGACGCCCGAAAGATATTCGCCAGCTTGATGATTTTTTCCGGCAATGGGTAATGAACACTGAGCAGGCCGACACCTATCTCGTTCGAGAGCGCAAACAGCGTCAGCCCAATCAACGCCAACAGCAGAACCGGCAGACGGCGCACCGCACTGCCGAAGTCAGTTGTACGTCGCAGCAGTACGACGCAGGCGCAGATCGCCAGCACCAGCGTCCCCAACCCGAGGTAGTTGAAACCCTCGTAGTCGCCGCTGGCCTCGGGCAAGTCCGGCAAGATCAACGACCAGCCGCTGGAGTCGATCGGCGCCAGCAGATTCATACGGTACAAGCCAAAACCACCGGAAACCATGCCATCCGCGATACTGAAATAGCCCGCCTGCCAGCAGCACAGACTCACCAGCAAAAACAGCAAGACCACCTCGATGAATGCAGTGCGTCGAGTCAACTGGCCTTTGAGGGTTCGACCGGCAACATCGGCTACCCAGATCAAAGCCACCATGGCCAGCAGATAAGCGTGGATCATCGCCGTCGCCGCCAACAGCGCTCCCCAGGCCACCCGGCGCTTCTGCACGCCCGGGTGCAGGGCCAGATAGAGCGCGGCCAGAATCAGAAAATGCCCGGCCAGGGACAAATGCCCCCCCATGCGCAAGAACATCGGCGGCGAAAACAGAAACAGGCCTGACCCCAGCACCCTGAGCGCAACACTGGGTGTAACCAGCCCCAGCAACTTCCAGGCAAACCAGGCCTGCAGAACAAAACATGCCAGCAGCCAAATACCGAAATACTGGAACGTCTCGGGAAGGATTGAGTTGAAGGGTTTGAACAGCAGCGCCAACAGCGGATTGGAATCGGAAAAAATGATCGCACTGCCCAGTTCCAACCCATAGGACGGGTTAAGTCCGAGCGGAAAAGTCCAGGGAGAACGTCGAAAGAACATCCAGCCCAAGTAATGGGTCGCCGGATCGCCGCTTTCCAGCCAGGCAATGTTTTGCGGGTCCAGGGCCCGTGGCCCGATCACCATGAAAAATGCCACCACGCCCATTAACAGGGGCAATAACCCGATCGCCCAATGCTTGCCCGAAACCTTCATCGATACGTCCAGAAGTTATGCAATACAAACGTAAAGGCCGGAATGGTCAGCGCCACTGCCCCTATCCCCAGCAAGTAATGAAGCCCGGCCATTTGTGCGGCCCAGGCCACCAGCATCGCCAGTAGTAAACCGGCCCCCGAAACCATCATGAAGCGCACCAGCGTCCGGCCATGCAATCGGCTGGAAAAACTCCAGCTCGTGTTGATCACATAAGAAACCAGGGTCGCCACAGAAAACGCTACACCGTTGGCCACGGGTGGCAGCGCCAGCACGTAGTTGATGAGCAACACGGCCACCACCGCATGCAGGGCCGTTACGAATAACCCGGTCACGGCAAAACGCAGGCCACGCTTGATCAGGGCTGATTTTTCGGCTGAGGTCACGGTTTCTGCGCCAGCACGAACACCGTCAGACCCGCCAGGCGGTTCGCGCCCATGAACGGACGTTCGATACTGCACAAGGTCTTGAGCAGCGTATTGACCAATGGATGGTGCTGCTTGAGTTGCGAGCGTGGCGGCGAAGGTTGTGCGCCTTGGGACAGCAACCGCAGGGTCGCTGCAATCGGGAACACCGCGCCGAAATAATAAGCACCCTTCTTCACTATCAAACCGGAGTCCCTGGCCACTGCTTCCATTTGCGCCAAGGTATAGCGCCGTTTGTGTTCAAGAAAGTCATCGTGTCCGCTCCAGAGAAACTGGAACGCCGGCACGGTCATCAGGAAACGACTGCCGGACGGGACTTTATCGACGTACGCCTTGAGTAACCCGACATCGTCATCGACATGTTCCAGCACATCCATCAGCAGCACCAGATCGGCATCAACCAAGTCGATCGAACGGCGATAGTGCACTGGTTTCCCGGCGGTCGTGGCGTCCGAGTCCGCTTTGTAGCTGATGTCCACGCACCAGGCCTCGGTGGCTGCTGTATGGGTCAGCAGATGATGGGAAAAAAAACCCGAACCCGCACCTACGTCAAGAATCCTGTCGACCCGCGCATTACCCAGCAGACGAGTCGTCGCCGCCGCTTTTGAACAGTAATACCAATGCTCCTTGATGCTTGAACCGAGGATGTCGGTTTCCTTGAGATCCATGGTCAGTCCTTGGCGTTATGGACGCGACGCACCAGAAAAACCGGGCGGCGTTTTGATTCGATGTAGGTTCTGCCCAGGTACTCACCCAGCACCCCGATGCCGATCAATTGCAGCCCCCCCAGAAAGGTGACGGCAACCATCAGCGAGGCGTAGCCCGGGACATCGATCCCGGTCAACAACGTCCGCAACACAATGAAAGTGGCAAATGAAAAAGAAACCACCGACACCAACAGCCCCAGGTAGGTCCAGACCTTGAGTGGGTCGGTGCTGAAACTGGTGATGCCTTCCAGCGCGAAATTCCACAAGCGCCAGCCATTGAATTTGCTTTCCCCCGCCACCCGCTCCGGACGCTCGTAATCGACATGGGTCGTCCGAAACCCGACCCAGGCGAACAAGCCCTTCATGAAACGCCGTGACTCCGGCAAGGTCTGCAAGGCATCGATCACGCAGCGGTCCATGAGCCGAAAATCACCGACATTTTTCGGCAGCGGCTGATCAGAGATTTTGTTGTGCAGGTGATAAAACCAGTTGGCGGAGGTTTGCTTGGCCCAAGAGTCGTTGTGACGACTCACGCGATGGCCCAGCACCACTTCATAGCCTTCACGCCAGCGGGCGATCATCTGGAGGACGACTTCGGGCGGGTCCTGGAGATCGACATCGATGGGCACTACCACCTGGCCAGTGGCAGTCTGCAAGCCCGCGGTCAACGCCGCTTCCTTGCCGAAATTGCGACTCAGATCGACGATTCGCACGCGGGGGTCAGTCTTCTGGCGCTCCAGAAGCAGCTCCAGCGTGGTGTCGGTACTGCCGTCATTGACGAACACCATCTCCAGACCGACCAGCGCCTCATCCTTGAAGACGTCAGTGATCCGCGCCATGAACAAATCGATGGTGGCAGCTTCATTAAAGACCGGAATGACGAGCGATAGCGCCACATGCTCGCCCCAATGCGTTCCATGCTGATGAGTCACTGATTGCTCTTTTTATAGTGATTTTTCTGCTATCCGAGGTCGCCGGCTAATCTCCAGCGCCATGAGCTGCGTGACATTAAGCAGGAGCGTGGGAGGTGATGCAAGGGCGAAATCGCGGCGATTTTGGCCATTCATTTACCCCCTTTCGCCACCTGGTGGATGACCTGACTCACCAGACGCCGAAGTCGCGAAGCTGCCCGATGTGCCTGAGCAGCTTCGTTTCCACACACCAGCAGGTACAGCCTAGATTTCCTTCACCGACGTTTCGTTGTGGACGCTTTTGATCAACCCGATCACGTGCAGGCAATCCGCCTTGTTGACGTACGACTCGCCGCTGGCAACCGTCTCATGATTGGCCGCCCTTAAACGCCAGCGCCATTGGCCCTTCCCGGTAAGCGGAGTGCCTCGCGACTGCCTGTAGATCTCAAAGTACATGGTTCGCTCCTTGCGACTGCTGATAACGACAGACTCCTGGTCTGTGCAGGCAGAGTAGACGAGTGATTCAAGATTTAACGGCGATCAAAAGTAAGCAGACATTACCCAAAAAAACCTCCACCCCGACGAAAGCCAACAGACACTGAGGCCAGTTAAAAAGCTGACTGAACAGCGTCACTTTTCAGGAAATCGTACTTGTTTTTCATACAGCGCCTAGGCCGCATTCATCCCGACCGGCTCAAAAAAAAGCACGGAACAAACAGGATCGTTCCGTCTTTGCACCGCCCCCATACCTGTCTGCTCCGACAGCTATCCGCCCGATGATGAGCACCATGGGTGGATATACCTCAAAAAAGTCGCTTTTTTGTTCATCACCCGCCAAGGGATAGTCCTGCCATCTCATCGATTTCAGGAAATACCCCATGCCGTCTCTAAAAGTTGAATATTTTCATGATGTTGTGTGTGGCTGGTGCTTTGTTCTGGGCCCGCGTTTGAAAGCTTTGAGCGAAGAGTTCGATCTGGATATCCAGCACCGCAGCTTCGTCCTGCAATCGAACAACGCACAAATGATCCAGCGTTTCGGTTCGATGCCCAAGGCCAAGGAAGTGATCCTCCAGCACTGGGAACAGTGCGCCAAAGCCGAAGAGGTCAAGCGCATCAATATCGAAGGCATGCGCCAGCAGGCGTTTGAATACCCCTCGGGTCTGCTGGCCGCCAAGGCCTGTCAGACCGCCCAGTCCCTGGCCGGTCCCAAGGCCCACGAGCTGATGTTTGACCGCCTGCAACACGCCCATCTGGTAGAGAGCCGTAACATCGGCAGCCTGCAGACCATCCTCGAAGTGGCTGAGGAGCAAGGCTTCAGCGCGGAACACTTCTCCCGGTACCTGGAGCAGCACGCGCTGAGCGATCTGGAAAACGACCTCGCCCGAGGCCGCGCCCTGAACATCAGCTCGGTGCCAAGCCTGGTGGTCGAGGGACGGTGGGTGATAGCGGGGGCGCTGTCGCTGGACATGCTGCGCGGCAACTTCAAACAAATCCAGCAAGCCACTGCCGACAACCTGCCGATCGTCGAGGACAACTGAGATGAAAATGACTTATTGGCTCAGCGGCGGCACGGCGCTGGCAGCGGCGATCGGGATTGCCGCGTTCACCCCGCTGCTCGCCAGCGGCAAGACCGACAAGCCCGCTGCATCAGTGGCGGCACTGACTCCGGTGGCCGTGACCAGCGTGATTTCCGGCCCGATCCCGGTGGAGTTGTCCGGCGTCGGCACCCTAGAAGCGGTGAATCAGGTCCAGGTCTCGCCGGAAGTCGGCGGGCGGATCGTGCAACTGAACTTCACCTCCGGCAAAAGCGTCAGTGCCGGCCAGGTGCTGATCAAGCTCAATGACGAACGCGAACAAGGTGACATGAGCAAGCTCCAGGCCCAGGCCAAGAACGCCCGACTGGCCCTGGAACGCACCCGCAAAGTCTTGCTGCTGGCCTCCACTCAATCGCAACTGGACCAGGCCCAGGCCAACTATGATCAGGTGCGCGGGGACATCGCCAGCGTACAGGCCGTGATCAACCAGAAGACCATCCGCGCTCCGTTCACCGGCGTCCTGGGGATTCGTCGGGCCAACCTGGGGCAGTTCCTCAACCCCGGTGACCCGGTCGTGACCCTGACCGATCTGTCGCGCCTGTTCGTCAACTTCCCGATGCCGGAACAGACCGCTGCCCAGTTGCAACCGGGCCAAGAGGTCCACCTGCGCGTCGACGCCTACCCGGACCGGTTGTTCAAGGCCACCGTCAGCACCCTCGAACAGCAGATCGATCCGGGCGCCCGCTCCATGCAGGTGCAGGCCACGCTGGACAACCCTGAGCTGTTGCTCAAACCGGGGATGTTCGCCGACGTCACGATTTCATTGCCCAACCCGGCCTCCGCCCTGACCGTGCCGGAAACCGCAATCAACTACACCGCCTACGGCAACTCGCTGTTTGTGGTGCGCGACAACGACGGCCAACTGAAAGTCGAGCAGGTGTTCGTCAAGGTCGGCCCGCGCCATCGCGATCGCATCGTCGTACTCGATGCGATCAAACCCGGCGATCGTGTGGTGATTTCCGGCCAGATCAAGCTGAGCAACGGCATGCCGGTGCGCATCACCGAGGATGCCATGGCCCAGAACAACGGCCTGCTCCTGGATATGGCGCAAAAGCAATGAAGCGTTCCCTTCGCCAACGAGCAACTGAAGAAGGCTCTGTTCCGGTATGAAATTCACCGACCTGTTTATTCGTCGCCCCGTGCTGACGCTGGTGGTCAGCACGCTGATCGTGATGCTTGGCGTGCTGGCCCTGCTCAAGCTGCCGATACGCCAGTACCCGGCGCTGGAAAGCGCGACCATCACCGTCACCACCAGCTATCCCGGCGCCCGATCGTCGCTGATGCAGGGGTTCGTCACCCAACCGATTTCCCAGGCCGTGGCCTCGGTGGACGGGGTCGATTACCTGACGTCCAGCTCGACCCAAGGCAAGAGCCTGATCAGCATCCGCCTGAAACTCAACGCCGACTCCAACAAGGCGCTGACGGAAATCATGGCGGCGGTCAACCAGGTGAAATACCGCCTGCCCGAAGGTGCCTATGACTCGGTGATCGCCAAGTCGTCCGGTGAAGGTACGGCGGTGATCTACGTCGGCTTCTCCAGCAAGGATATCGGTCTGCCGGCCATTACCGATTACCTGTCGCGGGTGATCCAGCCGTTGTATTCGTCGATCGACGGCGTCGCCAATGCCGAAGTGCTCGGCGGCCAGACCCTGGCCATGCGCCTGTGGCTGGACCCGGTGCGCATGGCGGCGCGCAATATTTCCGCCAGCGACGTGGCCGAGGCGATCCGCAAGAACAACTTTCAGGCGGCCCCCGGCCAGACCAAGGGCGCATACGTTTCGGCCAACATCAACATCAACACCGACCTGACCAGCGTCGAGCAGTTTCGCCAGTTGGTGATCAAGAGCAAGGGCGACACGCTGATCCGCCTGAGTGACATCGGCACCGCCGAGCTGGGCGCCACCGCCTATGAAACCAGCGGCATCATGGACGGTGAAAAAAGCGTCTTCATCGGCCTGCACCCGACGCCCAGCGGCAACCCGCTGACCATCGTCAAAGGGGTCGAGGACATGATGCCCCAAGTGCAGAAAACCCTGCCGCCGGGCATGACCATGAACATCGTTTTCGAGGTCGCGCGCTTTATCAAGGCCTCCATCGACGAAGTGATGCGCACCTTGCTCGAAGCGGTGGTCATCGTTGCCGTGGTGATTTTCCTGTTCCTCGGCTCGATGCGCACGGTACTGATTCCACTGGTGACGATTCCGCTGTCGCTGGTCGGTGCGGCGGCGATGATGCACCTGTTCGGCTTCAGCATTAACTTGCTGACATTGCTGTCGATGGTGCTGGCGATCGGGCTGGTGGTCGACGACGCCATCGTGGTGGTGGAGAACGTCCACCGGCATATCGAGTCAGGCAAGTCACCGCTGCATGCGGCGATGGTCGGTGCACGGGAAATCAGTGGTCCGGTGATTGCCATGACCATCACCCTGGCGGCGGTTTACGCGCCGATCGGCCTGATGGGCGGCCTCACGGGCGCACTGTTCAAAGAGTTCGCCTTCACCCTCGCCGGGGCGGTGATCGTCTCCGGGATCGTCGCCTTGACGCTGTCGCCGCTGATGAGTTCATTGCTGCTTACCAGCAAGTCCAACGAAGGCATGATGGCCCGTGGCGCAGAACGGTTCTTCCACTGGCTGGGCGACAAGTACGGCCGGGTGCTGGACTTCTCGCTGCACCACTCGTGGATCACCGCCGTGATTGCCCTGCTGGTGTTCGCCAGCCTGCCGTTCCTCTACCTCAACGCCCAGCGTGAACTTGCCCCCGGCGAAGACCAGGCGCAGGTGCTGGCGGTGGCCAAGGCCCCGCAATACGCCAATATCGACTACACCGAAACCTACTCGCGCAAACTCGACACCTTGCTGGGTACCTACCCGGAAACCGACATGACCTGGGTCGTGGTCGGCAACGACGGCCCCCGCAGTGCATTCGGCGGCGCCAACCTCAGCGAATGGGACAAACGCAGCCGCAGCGCCGACACCATTCAGGCCCAGGTGCAGCAGGAAGCGAACGAGATCGAAGGCATGAGCATCTTCGCCTTCCAGTTGCCGTCGTTGCCGGGTTCCACCGGTGGCCTGCCGGTGCAGATGGTGATTCAGAGTTCCCAGGATCACCGCGTGGTGTTCGAGGAACTGGAACGCATCAAACAAGCGGCGCGCGCCAGCGGACTGTTCGCGGTAGTCGACAGCGACCTGGACTTCAACAGCCCGCTGGTCAACATCAAGATCGACCGCACCAAGGCCAACGATCTCGGGATCAGCATGCAGGCGATCGGCGATTCGCTGGCGGTACTGGTCGGCGAGAACTACATCAACCGCTTCGCCCTCAATGGCAGGGCCTACGATGTGATCCCGCAGGTACCGCGCAATCAGCGCATGTCCGGCGAACTGCTGGTGGGCCAATACGTCGAGGCGGCCAATGGCGCGCACATTCCGCTGTCGACCCTGGTCAGTTTCGAGATGGCGGTGGAAGCGAACAAGCTGACCCAGTTCAACCAGCTCAACTCGGCCACCCTGCAAGCGGTTCCGGCACCCGGCGTCAGCATCGGCGATGCGGTGAAGTTCCTGACCGCGCAAGCCCAGACATTGCCCGCCGGCTTCACCCATGACTGGTTGTCGGATGCCCGCCAGTTCGTTCAGGAAGGCAGCGCGCTGATGATCACCTTCGCCTTCGCGATCCTGGTGATCTACCTGGTGCTGGCGGCGCAATTCGAAAGCCTGCGCGACCCGTTGGTGATTCTGATCAGTGTGCCGTTGTCGATCTGCGGCGCGTTGATTCCGCTGTACCTGGGCTACGCCACCGTCAACATCTATACCCAGATCGGGTTGGTGACGCTGATCGGCCTGATCAGCAAGCACGGGATCCTGATGGTCGAGTTCGCCAACGAACTGCAACAGAGCCAGCAACTCGACCGGCGCACCGCCATCGAGCAGGCGGCGCTGATCCGCTTGCGGCCGATTCTGATGACCACCGCCGCCATGGTGGTGGGGCTGATCCCGCTGCTGCTGGCCAGTGGCGCGGGTGCCCACAGCCGCTTCAGCCTGGGTCTGGTGATTGTGGTCGGGATGCTGGTGGGCACGCTGTTCACGCTGTTCATCCTGCCCACCGTTTACACCTACCTGGCCAAGGATCACCGAGCCGCCCAGCACTCGGCGCGCAATCAGGAACTCAGCCGGGTCAGCAACGCCCTGACCAACTGATTCCGCCCCCAACCGTTTTCATCTTGCCACCTGCCCCAGAACCCGCACCGGGTTCTGCGGGACAGGCTGGCCGAAAAAGAGTACCTGTCATGTTCAGATTGTCCTTGATCACCCTGCTGATCTTCGCCACCCAGGCCAACGCCGTTGAAACGTCCCCGCGCAGCACACTGATGTCGGTGTACAGCCAGGTCGTGGAACACAACAGCGAAATAGCCTCCGCTCAGGAAGACTACTTCGCCCGCCGCGAAGCCGTGCCCCAGGCACGCGCCGACCTGTTGCCACAGATAGACCTGCAAGCCCTGAACGGCAGCACCCGAACCAACCTGCACGATGTCGACACCCGCAACGGCAGCCTCTACCGCGTGACCTTGAACCAGCCGCTGTTCGATGCCGCGCACTGGTTCAATCTCAAGTCCGCGAACGCCCTGAGCGAACAGGCCAAACTGGACTTCTCCACCGTCCAGCAAGAGCTGGTGCTGAAGACCGCCCAGGCCTATTTCGACACACTGCTGGCCGAAGACACCCTGGCCGCCACCAAAGCCGAACTGCGCGCTTTCGAACGCCAGTTGAACCAGACCCGGCAACGCTACGAGGCCGGCCTCTCGGACCAGAATGATGTGCTGTCGGCGCAGGCCAGCTACGACCGCTCTCATGCCAGCGTGATCAACGCCCAGCGCCTGACCGACGATGCTTACCAGGCGCTGAATCGCCTGACCGGCCAGCCTCAGGCACCCTTGATCGGCATCCGCCATACCCTCCCCGTCGAGCCACCGATACCCAACGAAGCCCAGTCCTGGGTTGACCAGGCGCTGACGCAAAACCTGCGCCTGCGTGCCAGCCAGGCAAGAACCCAGGCGGCACAGGAAAACCTGCGCAGCCAAACGGCCGAACACTTGCCCACCTTGGGGCTGCAATTGGGGTATGCCGAGGGCGACGCCGATGTGATGGACAACCCACCAGGGTTCGGCCAACGTGGCGGTAATGAGAAACAGAGTTCGGTGCTGCTGAACTTCAAGCTGCCGCTGTACAGCGGTGGCCGCACCAGCTCTCGGGTTCGCGAGGCGTATCACCGTTTCGACGAAAGCGAATACGACCAGACCAGCCTGCAACGGGAGGTGGTCGAGGCCTCACGCAATGCCTTTCGCTCGGTCAACAGCGAACGTGAGCAGGTACGCGCCTTACGCCAGACCATCATTTCCAGCCAGGGTGCGTTGCACGCGACAGAAGTCGGCTATGAAGTGGGTAACCGCAACATCGTTGATATCCTGTCCGCCCAACGCGATCTGTACAACGCGGTGCGCGACTACAACCTGGCCCGCTACAGCTACATCCTCAGCGGCCTGCGCCTGAAGCTTGCGGCCGGAACCTTGAGCCCTGCCGACCTGCAAAGTCTGGCGCAGTACCTGAAACCCGATTACGACCCCGACAAGGACTTCCTGCCGGCAGACCTGGCGCAACAAGGTGCGAAGACACTCTGAACAGAGTCCCTGTGGCGAATGGGCAAGCCCGTTCGCCACAGGTGGATCACGGCTTCAGAGTGCCAGGGCCAGGGCCAGGGCCTCGGACTTGTCACTCTTGATGCCCTGGCACAGCTCGCGAATGATGTCGGTCATCAACCGGACTTCCGGGTTGAGCTTGTACTCTTCCGGGAAACCCATATACATCGGCACTTCGCGTTCACGCTGATGACACAGCGGCACCGTCTGCAACTGACCGCTTGCCAGCTTCTCGCTGACCATGTGCTCCGGCAGCCAGGCAAAGCCCAGGCCTCGTTCGACAAAGGTCAACGCGGTGCTCAGGTTGCTTACAGTCCAGCGCTGCGACGTACCGAGCCAACCGCTGTTCTGCGAGGTGCGCATGCCCGGATCGCGAATCACGATTTGCCGGTAATCTTTCATGTCGGTAAGGCTCAGCTCGCCGTTGAAATGGGCCAGTGGGTGATTGGACGCCACGACGCACAGCAACGAGACGTTGAGCAGGAACTCCTGCACATAACCTGCCGGCAGACTGCTGGCGATGCCCAGCTCGACCTTACCGTCTTCCAGCAGTTCGCGTGCGCCGGACAACGCCGTTTCGTACAGCCGGATTCGGTGCCCTTGCAAGACTGAGGAGAATCTGAACAGCGCCTGCTCCAGCAAATCAGCGGGAAACAGCATGTCGACCGCCAGCGCGTGTTCGGTAAACAGCCCTGGCTGGTATTGATTGGCCAGTCGCTCAAGCTTTTGCGCCGAGCCCAGCAAGTGCTTGGCCTGAGGCAGCAGCGCCTGGCCCAGAGGTGTCAATACGGCCTTGCGCCCCTCGATCAGGAACAGTTCCTGCCCCAGCAGGGCTTCCATTCGGTTAACCGAATGGCTGATGGCCGACTGCGACTTGAACATGTGCTCGCCGGCCTGCTGGAAACCGCCACACTCAACCGTCGAAACAAAAGCCTGCCACTGGTCGAGACTGATCCTGGAAAACATTCGAACCTCCTTGTCCGCATCGGGTAAACATCAGAGCTGCTGCAGATCGGCGTTTTACCACAAAAAACGCTCTCGCCCTACGCCCATCGACACCTCGAACCTTAGCTGTTCGCTGACGATTCATGGCGCCTGAAACCCATGAATGGCATGAGTGGGTGAACCTGAATTTATGCGCTATTCCTGCCTCGCCGATTGTTCAAAACTTCCTCTCAAACAGCCGCTGCATTACTTGAGAGAGAAAGCCATGAGTCAAAAAATACTGGTGATACGTTCGTCGATCAAAACCGATGGTGGTTTTTCCGGGCAACTGGTGGACTACTTCCTGGACCAGCTCAAAGAAGTCCTTCCTGGATGCTCCATCGTCGTTCGCGACATCGCCAAGACACCGATTGCCCACCTCAATGCCAACACCATGGCCGCGCTGTATGGCCGCGAGCCAAGCGACAATGAAGGGCACCAGGCCCTGAGCCTGTCGAACGAACTGATCGAAGAAATCAACGAAGCCGAGCGCATCGTCATCGGCCTGCCGCGCTACAACTTCGGTGCGCCTTCGCTGATCCACGCCTACATCGATCACTTGGTCATCTCCGGTGTGACCTTCAAATACAACGAAACCGGCCCTGTCGGCCTGATCGACAGCAAACCGGTGTACGTCCTGACCGCCAGCGGCGGCATCTACAGCGATGGCCCGGACACCCTGGCCCTGTGGCTGTCGAGGATCCTCGGTTTCATTGGCCTGACCCAGGTCAACTACATCTATGCCGAAGGCTTGGAAATGGGTGAAGAAAGCCTGGCCAAGGGCCTGAAACAAGCGCGTCACGAGATCGATCAGACGATCAACGAACTGGGCGAACGACCTCGCCTGAAAATGGTTGGTTCGCAAGGGAGGTAACATGACCAAAGCGGTGAACAACACCCTCAACGATCAGCTGTTTCTCTCGGAGCTTGTGGCCGAAACCGACCGTTACCATTTGTACATCTCGCAGGCTTGCCCCTTTTCGCACCGTGCCTATCTGGTCCTGAGCGTACTGGGGCTTGAGGGTGTGCTGGACGTCTCGTCAGTTGCCGCTCGCCGCCATGACCGGGGTTGGGAATTCGACGACGTAGACCAGGACCCTTTGCACAAAGAGACGGCTCTGCTCTCCACGTTGTATGAAGGTTCCCGGCCCGGGTTCACCGGCAACCAATCGGTGCCGGTTTTGTGGGACAAATACCAGGAGCGGATCGTCCATAACGATTCCGCAGACCTCGCCTGGCAGATGGCGACCCGGTTGCTTCCGCTGGCGAAGACGCCCATGGAACTGGTGCCCGACGACCTGAGCGACGAAATCGCGAGCCTCAACGACTGGTTGCACACGCACGTCAATCGCATGGTTTACACCATGGGATTTGCCAGCGACCAGCAGAGTTACAGCAAGGCGTTTACGGTGTTCTTCAACGCCATGGATGAACTGGAAGCGCGTCTCGCTGACCAACGCTACCTGTTCGGCAACCGACTGACGCTGTCCGACTTGTTCCTGTTACCTACGCTGATTCGTTTCGAGGCTGTGTACTGCCTGCACTTCAAGGCCAATCTGCGCCCGTTGCAAGACTACCCGGCCCTGTACGACTACCTGCGCCGGATGACCCAACGCGAAGACGTGCGGCGCACCATCGACATGGACCACATCAAGCTGCATTACTACTACTCCCATAACCACATCAACCCGACACGCATCGTTCCCGACGGCCCGCAACTGGCCTGGCTGGCACAATCCGCCTGATCGAATAGACACCCTCGGAGTCCGGGCCCTGCCCGGACTCATATCCTCCGACATCCCCCTCGCCTGTATTCGTTCTGTCATACAACTAGAACGAAACAATTAACACCCCGCTTTTACTTGCCCCCCTTTCAAAATAACACCCGACAGCGACTTCATGACTCACATGAAAATTCTGAACGGGTACGGGTTAATTAATTCACTAATCAAACTATTTATGATAAAAACCACACAGCAGCAGGACGCTGTCTAATGACTTCATCGAAAGGATTCACTGTTCACTGACATACCGGACTACCCCCCCACCGATCCCGACCAGAAAACCCTACGCGCCCCGGCGTGGTGTTAGCTGCGAACACGAGTGGGAGCCTGAAAACAACAGGCATCCAATGGTGAACTAACACCGTCGAGGAACATGGCCCAATAGCGGATTGGGCCAGGCTGTTACAGGGGCATGGAAGAGCGCCTGCTGCCGTAAATAACAACACCAATCAGTACATATGTACCAGAACAACAACATCAATTAGGACATATGTACCAGAACAACAACATCAATTAGGACACGCGTACCAGAACAACCAGACCACTCAACAATCCGCCTATCGACTCACGCAGAAAAGAAAGGAAAACTTGCATGCGTACTCAAGTAGCCAAACGCAACACCTTACTCTGGAAGTCCGCCGTTGACTTTGTAAAACGTCGGTACATGAAAGCCTTTAATGCCATCATCGAGCCATCCCCCGAGTACTTTTTAATCGTATTCGATAGCAATGACTCCATTCAGTCGTGTGCCGGTTTCAGTTTCGCCAAGTCAGGCCCTCTATTGTCCGAGTGTTATCTGGACTCACCGTCCGAGGAGACGCTGTCCCGCATCACCAACACCCGGGTCGAACGCGACTGCATCGTCGAAATCGGCAATACCGCGTCGATCAATTCGGTTGCCGGCCAGACCCTGTTCAACATGCTCTCAATGGTGACCTGGTGCATGGGCGCACGCTACGTTCTTTGCACCTGCACACCGCAATTGATCAAATCGATGGGCTACTGCAACGTCAAGGTCAACAAGATCTGCGATGCCGACCCGCAACGCATGACCCCACAAGCGGAAATCGAATGGGGCTCCTACTACGAGCAGACGCCCATCACCGGCTACATCAAGCTGGGCGAGATGAAGCATCACTATCACGAGACCGTCCTCAAGACCGTTTTCCGACTCGACGTGCAGAGCGAGCAAGCAGCATGACGCATTTCGTCGAACACTTGCTGGCCCAGGCCCAACGCACACCGGATGCCGTCTGCGTCGTCGATATTCCTGCGGCAGACGGCACGGGCGGGCGCCGCCTGACCTACACCCAGGTGCTGGAGCATGCCCGGCAGCTTGGGCAACACATGAACCGTCAGTTCACCGACGAAAAGCGCACCATCGGCATCGTCATGCGCAACAGCAGCGACTGGGTCATCGCCGACTTCGCCTGCCTGCTCTTCGGCTTCACCTCCTTGCCGCTGCCGTTGGGTTTCAGCAAGTACCAGGCCGAACACCTGGCCTTCGAATGCTCGGGCTTCCTGGTCGACGACAAAGGCCGGGAGACGCTGGAAAAGCGCTGGGAAATCGACCTCCACGCCAGCCGCCTGGTCCATGTGCCCAGCGCACTCGAGACCCCGCTTCCAGTGTCGGCGGGCCCAAGCTTCATCGACAGCGCCAATGCCGAATGGACCTGCAAAGTCATCCACACCTCCGGCACCACCAGCAAACCCAAAGGCGTGAAGCAAAGCCTGGGCGGCCTGAGCGCCGTGCTGCAATCGCTACTCGGTGTGGTCCCGGCCACCTATCAAAAACGCTACCTGTCGGTGGTGCCGCTGAGCCTGTTGATCGAACAGGTCACGGCGGTCTACCTGCCGCTGCTGTCCGGCGGCACGGTGTACTTCCTCGACGAGCACACGCCGTTGATCGGCGAGGCTGGCTACAACACCTCGGCGATTCTGGCGCAACTGCTCAGAACCCGGGCGAGCGCGGTCACCGTACCGCCGATAATGCTCGACGTGCTCCTTGAAGTGGCCGAGCAAAACACCGACCCGGAGCTGCTGTCGTTGCTGCGCAACGAGCTGTACATCACCGCCGGTGGCGCTCCGATCAGCAGCGAAAAACTGCAGCGCCTGAGCGCGCAGGGTATTCAGGTTCATCAAGGTTACGGATTGAGCGAGAACGGTTCGGTGGTAAGCGTCAACACCCCGGCCAACAGCAAGCTCGGCAGCGTTGGCAAACCTCTGCCGCACGTCCAGGTCCGGGTGACGGATCAGCAACGGGTAGAAATCAAAAGCAGCTCAATGTTCCAGGGCTACTCGTGGGTCGATCCGAGCGCCTGCTCCTTCACCGAGGATGGCTGGCTGCGCACCGGTGATATCGGCGAGTTCGATGACGAGGGTTTCCTGTTCATCACCGGACGCGAGAAAAACATCATCTGCCTGCCCAATGGCCGCAATGTTTCTCCGGAACAAATCGAGCTGGAGTTCAAAGAGCAAACCGGCGTGAACGATGCGCTGATGTTCATGACCACAGACGGGCAACTGGCGATCGTACTCAGCATCGGACCGCTATTCGATCACCAGCACACTCAGGACTGGGCGCAACAGCGCTTCTCGGAAGTCGAGCTGCCGCAGGCCATCTGGCCACTGGCGCCGGACGCCCCGCAGCTGCAAAGCCTCTATGCCCTCAATGGCCCGGCCCGTAGAGCGCACGCCACCGACCTGCATCGTCAGACATGTACTCACTAAAGGACTAGCGACATGACTCAATCTACTTATCAGGCGAGTGTCATCACCGATCGTGCGTATGCCTTGAACGCCGACACTGCGGCGGTGTTCGAAGAGCTTTCGAACGCTGGTGTGATTATCTTCCGCAACTGCATCCAGTCGCTGGACGAGTTCGGCGCCTTCGTGAAAAAACACAGTTCGCGGCTGAGCCTGGACCCGGGTCGCGTGATCGCCAAAGGCGTCGCACAACTGGTCGACGCCGGCACCGACGCCGTAGGCCTGCACTGCGAAAACGGCAACGCGCCGATCTGGCCGGACCTGACCTGGTTCTTCTGCGAGATCGCCCCCACCAAAGGTTCGCAAACCACCTTGTGCGATGGGGTGAAGGTCTACCAGGAACTCAGCGAAGAGGCCCGTCAGCGCTTCGAGAGCAGCCGCATCCGCTACCGCCGCACAGTGACGGGCGAAAAGTGGCGCAAGATCGTCTGCTACTACAAACCGCAAATCCAGCAGCTGGAAGACGCCAGTTTCGAGCACCTGAACGAGATCATCGGCCAGGACCCCAACACCCGGATGGAGTACAACCCAAGCACCGATTGCGTGGCCTATGCCTACAGTGTCCCGGCGTGCCAGACCTCCAGTTTCTGTGAGCACCCGGCCTTCGCCAACAGCATTCTCGGGCCGTCCTTCAACTACGAAAAACCGGTGATCGACTTCGAGAACGGCGAAGAGATTCCCGCCGACCTGCTGGCGGAAATCACCGAGGTCACCGAACGCAATACGCACACCGTGGGCTGGCAGGACCTGGACCTGGTGATGATCGACAACCGTCGGGTGATGCACGGCCGGCAAGCGATCATCGATGACCAGCGTCGCATTTTCAATGCGCTGAGCTATCGGTAATGGCCGCCATGATGAATCACCCAGAGCAAACCTGGGCCGTCGAAGGCCAGTACGAAAGTTTCATCGACAACCGCGGCCATCAACTGATTGACCTCAGTGGCGGGTTCGGCCTGCAAGTGCCCGAGGTGGTGCAGGCCGTGAGTCGGCAGGTCGATAAAATCGGCCTGTCCAACCGTGTCCTGCTGTCCGCGCCGTTGATCGAGTTGTGCAAGCAACTCAGCGAGTTCATGCCCGAAGGATTGGAGAACTCGTATGTCTGCAACTCTGGCGACGAGGCGTTTGAAGGTGCGCTGAAACTCGCGCGTTCGCTCAACCCCCATCGGCGCACGGTGATCGCCGTGGGGGGCGTGGCGTACGGTTCGTTGTCTTACGGGCGCTACCTGAGCGCCCCTGGGCTTTATCCGGAGTCCGGGGAGTTTCTGGGGATCAAGGTGGTGCACGTCGACTCGGTGCACGACCTGCCACACATGGCGATCTGGCAGGACTGTTTTGCCCTGTGCTACGGCCCATTGCGCACGGCCGCCAACGGGCTGCTGGAAGCGGTCGACCCGATGCTGATCGCCAGCCTGGAACGGATCGCCAACAGCCAGCGAATTGTGACCCTGTTCAATGACGTCGACACCTGCCTGGGCAGCGTCGGGCATCTGCTGTCGCAGAACCTGTCCGGTGCGCGCCCGGACATCGTCGTCCTGGGCAAAAGCCTGGGCGGCGGCTGCATCCCCATCGGCACCTACACCTGCAGCCATGCGCTGGCCTACAAGGCCTACGGCAAAGCCTCGCCGGCCAAACACGGGAGCACCACCGCCGGTAACCCGCCATCGTGCATCGCGGCCGGGACTGCCCTGCGCTACGCGCAGGAACAACGGCTGGACCAGCGCAGTCTCGACAACGGCAAGGCGCTGGCCAGCGAACTGGCCGACCTCAACGCAAGGGCCATCGGTGGCATCGTCAAGGTTCCGCTGGCCAGCACCGAGCAAGCCGTCGAGGCGCAACGGGCGCTGTACGCCGCCGGTGTGCATATTCGCCGGCCAAGCGGGCGCGAACTGCTCTTGCGTTGCCCATTGGTCGCGCGCACGGAGCGCGTCGTCGACGCCGCACACCTGATAAAAAGGACTTTGCAATATGCTGCTTAACCGCCTTGTGGATGACTGCTACAAACACTGGACGCCCTCGGCGGCCAAGCTTTATCGCATTGCCAATACCGGCATCGAACGCTCCGCCGAAGGGGCGATCGTTACCGACCATCGCGGCAAGCACTTCATCGATTGTGCGTGCAGCTATGGAATATTCCTGGTCGGTCATCAGAACCCTCAGGTCAAGTATGCCAGCCAGCGTCAGCTGAACCGAATGGCCTGGCAGCCCGAGGGGCTGACCCACAATTCGCAGCACCAACTGAGCGAGACCCTCAAGCGTCTGGCTCCCGGCGAGTGGGGCGACGTGCGCTACACCATGACTGGTGCCGAAGCCATCGAGCAAACCTTGCGCTATGCGCTCAAACGGCAGTTGCCGCGCAAACGGATCGTGGTCATGCGCAATGCCTACCATGGCAAAACCCTGACCACCATGGCGATCCTCGGCCAACAGTACCAAAGCAACCAGCATGGCCTGAACCGGGTGATGGTCGACTTCATTCCCTACGGCGACTTCGCCGCGCTGGAACACGCCATCACCAACCAGGTGGCGGCGGTCTACATCGAGCCGATCCTCGGCGGCGCCCACCTGACGTTGCCCGAAGCCGGCTACAACACGCGGATCCGCGAGTTATGCAGCGCCCACGGCTGCCTGATGATCGCCGATGAAATCCAGACGGCATTCGGTCGCTGCGGTAAATGGTTCGGCGTCGATTACGACAACGTGGTGCCTGACATCATGGTGCTGTCCAAGGGCTTGACCGGCGGCTACGCAGCCATCGCGGCGGTGATGTACAGCCGCGCCTTGATCGACCGGCAGCCACTCGACCCTCTTGAAGATCAGGTCTGCGGCCAGGGCGGTTTGCCCTATGCCTGCGAAACGGCCCTGGCCGCAATTCGTGCGATTGAAGAAGGCCAACTGATCGAAAAATCCCAGGCGGCCAGCACACAGTTGTGCCAGGGATTGCAGCTACTGGCCGAAGCCTACCCGCAGATTATCAGCGATGCGCCAGCGATTGGCCTGATGACCGGTTTACGTCTCAAGGGAGCCGTCTGGGAAAACCTGATCAGCATGGAACTGACCAAGCGCGGAGTGCACTCCGGGCACTCGTTGAACGAAAAGGCCACGGCGCCGGTGCTGCGTTTCTATCCACCGCTGACCATCACCACCGCGCAAATCAGCCAGGTCCTCAAGGCCCTGGAAGAATCCCTCGAGGCCGTTGCCAGCAAGCCGCGCTGGATGCTCAAACTGATGACGCCGATCATCCGCAACCTCTACCGCATCCCTTACGGCATGACCCCACGGAGCGCAGACCAATGATTCGCGTGGATGATCTTTCCCTGGTAGTTCGGCAAGCGCCTGGAGGCCGCCTTGCCAAAATGGCAGGCGGTGATTCCCGCTCAGTAACCCTCCCCCACTGACATCGTTGCCGGGGCCATCCCCGGCAGCGCGATCAGCTGGCCCTGGTATGCCGCAAATGAGTATCTCGAGGGCACTTCAGACCGGAGTAATGCGGTAAGCGCAACGGCGGGCATTCATCAGAATGTGCTCCACACGCTCAACCCTGGCTTGCAGAACGTGCTCGAACACATCCAGTTCGGCGCGACAAAAACCCTGACACGCAGCCGCCGCCGCGCAGATCGGACAATGGTTCTCGATAAACATGAAGGCCCCGTCCGGTTGCTCGCTCCATTCGGCCATATAGCCTTCACGGGCACGCAGGGCGGCAAGGCGTTTGACCCGTTCCTGAAGGGTCTCGGCGCCAGCCAGCTCTTGCAGGTACAAGGTGCGACTCTGCTGCTCGCGAACGTCGATCAGGCGATCGATGGCCTCGGGCCCGAAGGTCTCGCGCACGGTCTGCAAGAGCTGCACGGTCAGCTCCGAATGAGTATCGGGAAACCGCGCATGGCCGGCCGCCGTCAGGTGCCAGACCTGCGACGGGCGCCCAACGCCTCGGGCCTCTGACCGGGCCTCCACCAAGCCGCTGGCAGTCAGCTTGACGAACTGCTGGCGCGCCGCCTCCCCCGTGGTGCCCAGCGCGCGCCCGGCATCGGCCGCCAGTTGCGGGCCGCGAGTCTTGAGCATGTGAAGCAGTCGGTCGGCAGGCGACAGCGATGCTTCATCCTGGTTTTCCAAGTATTTTCTTGACAAACAACGGACCCCGCGGCTTCAATATTTAAAGAATTTACTTGGTAAATCTAACCCAAGCCTTGAAAACAGGCAATTGACTCTCGCAATCCGCCGGGTCGCGAGTCACAGCAGGAGGTTGTATGTCTACGCAAGGAAGCAGCTGGAGCGATTTACTCTCCGGAAAAAACGCCGCGCGATCCATCGCACTGTCAGGAGGCGTTACGCTGCACGCGATCAATATCTACATCGCTACAACTATCCTGCCCTCCGTGGTCAAGGAAATCGGCGGGCTCGACCTGTACGCCTGGAACACCACACTGTTCGTCGTCGCATCCATCCTCGGCTCCGCGCTCACGGCCAAAATCCTGCAACGCACAGGGCCACGCGTTTCCTATGCGATAGCCTCGTTATTTTTCCTCGCTGGCAGCCTCATTTGTGCCCTGGCACCGAGCATGCCGGTGATGCTGGTCGGTCGCGCGGTTCAAGGCCTGGGCGGCGGCTTGATGTTCGCCCTGTGCTACTCGATGATTCAACTGGTGTTCGAAGAACGCCTCTGGCCTCGGGCCATGGCCCTGGTCTCGGGCATGTGGGGAATCGCCACGCTGATCGGCCCGGCCATCGGCGGCATTTTTGCGGAGATGGATGCCTGGCGTTTAGCCTTTGGTTCGCTGGTCCCGGTGACGTTGGCGTACATCCTGCTGACCAGCAACGTGCTGCCCAAACGTGACATGAATCAACCGCCCGTGGGCCGCTTGCCCTTGTTGCAATTGTTCCTGCTGGCTGCGGCGGTGCTCTCGGTATGCATCGGCAGTGCTTCGTCGCTTCCGACCTGGAACCTGCTGGGCATAGGCCTCTGCCTGCTGCTGGTGTTTTTCCTGGTTCGTCATGAATCCAGCACCCTGACACGCCTGCTGCCCAAGGATGCCTTGCGGCTCAATACCCCACTCTTTGCGCTGTACGCGACCATGGGGCTGTTGGTGGTCGGCATGACCAGCGAAATCTTCGTGCCGTACTTCCTGCAAACCCTGCACGGGCAGACACCGCTGATTTCCGGCTACCTGGCGGCCCTCATGGCGGCTGGCTGGACGCTGTCCGAAGTGATGAGTTCCGGCTGGCGCGAGCGTGGCGTGCGCCGCGCAATCATCAGTGGCCCGGTGTTCGTACTGGTCGGACTGATCATCCTGGCCGTCGCCATACCGTTCGACAGTGGTGGCGACTGGGCGCTGCTCACCCCGATCTGCATTGCCCTGACCCTGGTGGGATTCGGCATCGGTATCGGTTGGCCACACCTGCTGACCCGAGTCCTGCAAGTGGCCTCGGCCGAAGACCAGGACTCGGCGGCTTCATCCATCACCACCGTACAACTGTTCGCCACCGCACTTGGCGCGGCACTGGCCGGGATGATCGCCAACATGGCCGGGCTCAACGACCCGACCAATATGGAAGGCACCGCCAACGCCGCACGCTGGCTGTTTGCGCTGTTTACCATTGCGCCGATTCTGGCGCTGGTGACTGCGGTGCGGTCGGCGCGGATTCGGCCGGGGCTTGCAGCGGTTTGAATCGGGTCGCGCTTCAATAAAAAACCCGGCATTACCCGCGATTCTGTTCACTTAAGCCGGAGACCAGAGCTTTTTTATTTCAAACTCTACGGTGAAAACCAAGTAAAACGCCGCTACCTCATGTCGAGACAAGCGGCGTTTTCATCATTCGCCATCACCAACACTGGATGTCATGGCGTCATGCTTCCGGGCTTATCAGCGCACCGACTCGATGCGCCACTTCCACAGACCTACCGGACTGTTCTCGAGAACATGAACGAACTGTCCATAGTCGGCGAGGTACCAGGACAGATCGGTCCAATCCAGCCCGCGGGCTTTCATCTTGGTGCAATTGAGGAGCTTGGCCGGGCCCAGCAGAGTCGGATGCAAGGCGCTGGCAGGTTGTTCGCGGACGATCTGGCAGGTCACAGTCCTGGGTTCACTGGTCTTGTGCGAAGGGCTACCGTCAGCGTTGGCAGGCTCTGCCCGGGTTTCGATATAGCTGACCTGGGTCTTGAGCGGCAAGTTGCGCCAGTCACCCTGAAAGCTCAGGTCGACCAGGGGCCGCGAATCCGCCACTTCCTTGCCGGTTTCTTTGTCGATGTTGTGGCTGGCCAGATCGAACAAGCCACGGAAGGTCAGGTTGATCGCAGGCGGGAGCACAAAGTCCACTGGCTGCACCAGAGTTTGCCCCGAGGCGCTGTCGGTGCTGATGAAGACCTCCTTGGAGAAGTCGCCAAGTTTAGTCCCGTTAAACATCACCATGTCATAGCGATATCCCAGGTGGCGCAGGGGCCTGGCCGGCGCGGGCAGGTCCAGGGCCTGGATGGCCGCTACGACTGACGGTGCAACCGTCGGCGTGCTGATGACCGGCGGCAAGGTTTGGCGTGCGTTGAAGACGGGCAACCTGGCCAGCTCCGCTTGCGGCAGGCAAGCGGCCTTGAACACGCGTTGCCGGTCGGCCGAAGCCTGCATCAGCGGTTGCGGCACAGCCTGCCTTTCGACTTTGCCGCTGGAGACTTCGTGCGAGCCATCGATCATGAACTGGCTTAGTGCAGTGACCGTTTGCTGCTTGCAGTCCAAGGCCAGTCGCTCCTGGCTCTGAGCTATCAGCGCGGCTCCGTCGCTGGCAATAAGGTAGTGCCGATAATCGCGGCCGGCCCAGACATACAGTAGTCCGCCTTCCTGTTGCAGGCTATTGCGGTCAAGCATCAGCCAATCCTGATCCTCGGCTAATTCCAGCATCCGCCAATCTGGCGTGGGACGTTGTGTGCATACCTGTTGCAACTGCTCACTGTGCTGCAACTGCTGACTTTGCTCCGCCGGTAAAGCAGTGCTGGTCTTTGGCTGGTCGGTAAACGCGCTCAAACCGTTACGGGTGGGATAGAACATGCTGTTCGGACCCTGCTTGCAGGACGCATTGAACCTGGCATAGATCGCAGTGTTGCCCACTCGCGTGACCAAGTAGGTCACCTTGTCGCCTTCGCGCACAATGGAGTGCTCCAGGACGGGCAACGTGAGGGCCTCATTGAAGACGGCCAGGCCCGGGTGCACCTTGGGTTCCTGCGGGATCGGCCTGGAGCTGCAACCGGTCAGACTCAGGGCCAGCAGCGAGAAGCCCAACACAACCGGGTGGCGGAAAAAGGCAGAGCTGGCGTCCATGCGGATACGGTCCTTGAAAATTAGGGGCGGGTGAAAGATAAAAATCTTGTTGATAGTTCGGCACATTTTTTTCGCCCATCACCGATGGGTATCTGAAATTGCACGTACTGCTCGACACGGCCGGTTATCGAATCCGGGCCGTTACGCAGATTCTGGAAAACCTCGCGATGCGCGGCGACATCACCACCGACTCAGTGATCCTCAGCGACTTCGCGCAGCTCTGCTGCATTCCTCTACGCGATGGCTGCGACTTGCTCGATGTGATTGCACTACGTCTGGATGCGCAGCCGTCGCCCGCAAGCGAACGCGCCAAGCCATAACCTCAAAAAAGAAAAAGCCCCCCCCTAACTTTTCAGCTACGGGGGCTTTTTTATATGTATGGCGCAGAGATAGGGATTCGCCCCCAAAATAACGGGGACAAACGCTTTCTTACTGGGCCAGCGACACCTGGCCAGCGCCGAGCTTCAGCCCAGCCAAGCGCTTGAGCAGTTCATTGATGTTCTCCCGCGCCGAGCCTTCGTTCGCCAGTCGCAGGCGTTTCACACCGAAGAAGGAATCACCGACACCGGCGGTGAAGGGAGCCTTGACCTTGTCGGTCCAGATCACCCGGCCTGTGGCATTCTCTACCAGGCTGTATTCAACCATCGAAGTAACGGTGAAGTTCAGACCGAACAGCGGCTGGTCGAGACTTACCAGATTGGCGCGCAGGGCGTAGTTTGCCTTGCTGTTCTTACCCAGCAGGCCAGCGTTGCTCAACGATTGCTCGAGCGCCGAACGGAAGTCCGCGCTTTCGATCTGCGAAGTCCACAGCGGGTTGGTCGTGCTGCCGCCGCCGACACTGTCGACTTTCATGTTGTCGCGAAGCGCAACGTCATAGGTTTGTGCTTGCCCGGGATTGACCTGCATATTCTCAATCTTGGCTGATGAAGCACAGCCAGTGAGAACGAGGGCAAACAGGGAGATAGAAAGCAAACGGAGCATGGTCGGTCCTTGATGGCCAGGAGGGGGAGTAACGGTAAACGTCGCATCAGGGTCTGCGAATGAAGACCGGAGTGTCGGCGGCTATCCCTGAAAACGTGAGGAAGGATAATAGAGTTGAGTTAATGGCTCAATGACATCATCACAAGAAATGCGCCTTGGAAGGGAAGCGGTCAATTAAAGGGGGGATATTTTCAGCACTCGCTTATCTAACGCCAAAATACTCGATACTTTTTCCAAGAGCTTGAACCCGGGCCGTTACGCAGATTCTGGAAAACCTCGCGCTGCGCGGCGACATCACCACCGACTCGACGATCCCCAGCGACTCCGCACAGCTCTGCTGTATTCCTCTGCGCGACGGCTGCGATTGACTCGATGTGATTGCTCGACAGAGACACCTTCCAGCTCAAACCATTCGGCCCAAGAGGGGGGCGAATCAAATTTCGGCTCTGGTTTGCAGCCGTTTCCTAAGCACACCCAATTGTTACCGAACGTCCCGGCGCGACGTAACTCCACGCTCAAGTAACAGCCGTTACGCCTTCGCAAAACCTTTCGAAAAAATCGCCTCCGGCCAAACCCTTGCCCCAAAAGCGTTCCAGCCAAACCCTGTGCTTTATTGAACAGCGATCCAACAAGTTGGCCGCTTGATTGCATATTCTTGTATGTACAAGTAAACGTGTGTGCACAAGAGTCGCGGGAACCTCTTCACCTCCACCGCCTTGCTTGTAGAGCAATGCCGCGCACAACAAAGACGTGTGCATCGGCAACCGCGTCGTGATTATCAAGGACGGCCGATTGATTCAGATCGGTGCGCCGAAAGGGATCCTTGACTCGTTTGCTGGCGAATAGGTTGATCGCTTCATTCAGCGTCCTGCTGAACCTGCTTGAAATGAGTTTTTCCGGACGACGTGTATCCAATGTGGCCAGGGGCCGAACCCTCTGGCCACAGGTGTAACTCGACAACAACCCTTGCGTGAGGCTTCACATGTCACAGGCTAAAAAAATTGTTATCGCCGATGCTCCGTTGCGTTGGCAGGATGTGGTCGCAGTTGCCCGGCACGGTGCTGTGCTTGAATTGTCGGCTCAAACCTGGGCGCGGATCGACAATGCCCAGGCCATCGTCCAGCACATCGTCGTCAGCGGCGAGCGCGCGTATGGCGTCAATACCGGTTTGGGCGCGCTCTGCAATGTCTCGCTACAAGGCGAACAACTGAGCCAGCTGTCGCGCAATACATTGCTTAGCCACGCGTGTGGCGTCGGTGCACCACTGACCGATGAGCAGACGCGGTCGATCATGTGCGCGGCGATCATAAACTACAGCCACGGCAAATCCGGTCTGCATCGGCAAGTGGTCGAAGCGCTATTGGCCTTGCTCAATCGCGGGATTACCCCACAAGTACCGTCCCAGGGTTCGGTCGGCTACCTGACTCACATGGCGCATATCGGCATCAGTCTGCTGGGGGTCGGCCAGGTCAGTTATCGCGGGCAGATCGTCTCTGCGCAGCAAGCTTTGGCTGAAGAAGGCTTGAAGCCGGTGCAGTTGGGCGCGAAAGACGGGCTGTGCCTGGTCAACGGTACACCGTGCATGACCGGCCTGAGCTGCCTCGCCCTCGCCGATGCAACCCGCTTGATCCAGTGGGCAGACGTGATCGGTGCCATGAGCTTCGAAGCCCTGCGCGGTCAGATCGACGCATTCGACGCTGAAATCATCGCCCTCAAGCCACATCCGGGAATGCAGCAAGTCGGCATCAACTTGCGCGGCCTGCTTGATGGCAGTGAAGTGATTGCCAGCAGCAAGGGCATTCGTACTCAAGATGCACTGAGCATCCGTTCGATCCCGCAAGTACATGGCGCGGCCCGTGATCAACTTGACCACGCGACCCGGCAGATCGAAACCGAACTCAACTCCGCCACCGACAACCCGCTGCTTCTGGGTACACCGGATAACTACCGGGTGATGTCTCAGGCCAACCCGCACGGCCAGTCGGTGGCCTTGGCTGCCGACTTGCTGGCGATCGCCATGGCGGAGATCGGCTCGATCGCCGAGCGTCGCCTGGACCGTTTGATCAACCCGCACGTCAGTGGCTTGCCGGCATTTCTGGTGAGCAACCCTGGGGTTAACTCTGGAATGATGATCGTCCAGTACGTTGCCGCTTCCCTGTGTGCGGAAAATCGTCAGTTGGCGCAACCGGCGGTGCTCGACAACTACGTCACATCGGGCCTGCAGGAAGACCACCTGAGCATGGGCACCAACGCTGCACTGAAGCTGCATCGGGCGCTGGAAAACTGCACTCAGATCCTCGCTATCGAGTATCTGCTGGCGGCCCAGGCCTTCGAATTTCTCAAGGCCGACTTTCTCAAGGGGCCATGCTTCGGTGCAGGCACGGAGGTCGCTTGGCGACTGCTGCGCGAGCGCGTTCCGGCCTACGACCAGGACCGCTGGCTGGCGCCAGATATCGCCAGTGCAGCAAGCGTTTTGAAAGATCCGCAATTGCTGCAAACCGCGTTACCGAGCCTGCACTAAAATCGATTCCCAAGCAGCGTGCCAAGCCGCAGCCACTCATAAGTGGCTGCGGCGGATAAATCCGCAGCGATGTGTTGTTAATAAAATGCTCAAGAGGAGCATTGATGTGACGACGCTAATGCTGTCCCGCGCTGCCGGTTTCGACGAGACCTTTTTGTCCGGCGAGACATTGAGCTGAGACGCGGCAAGTCCCCCTCGCCACAAAAGCACTCACCCAATCGTTCCCCATCGCGCACCAACATCTTTCAATTTGTTACCGAGCGCCCCGGCATGGCGCAATTCCACGCTCAAGAAACGGCCGTCACACCTTCGAAAAATCTCTCAAAAAAAATTGCCTCCCGCCAAACCCTTGTCCCAAAGCCATCCCTGCAAAACCCTGAGCTTTATAGGACAACGATCCAATAAGTTGGCCGCTTGATTGCATACTCTTGTATGTACAAGTAAGTATGTGTGCGTAAGAGTCACGAGCGCCTCTTCGCACCCTCCCCTATTTCGCTTGTAGCGCAATGCCGCGCACAGGCTTGCTCGCCCACTGCCTGGGCTGGTTTGGATTGATTGCTGAGGAGTTTTTTTTCGTGACTGACAATACCCAGAAACCGACCCCCGTCACTTTTACTAAGCATCGGGACGTTGAAATCCGTGCCCCGCGTGGCAACAAGCTGACCGCCAAGAGCTGGCTGACCGAAGCGCCGCTGCGCATGCTGATGAACAACCTCGACCCGGAAGTTGCCGAGAACCCTAAAGAACTGGTGGTTTACGGTGGTATCGGTCGCGCGGCGCGTAACTGGGAATGCTACGACAAGATCGTCGAGAGCCTGACCAACCTGAATGACGACGAAACCCTGCTGGTGCAATCCGGCAAGCCAGTCGGCGTCTTCAAGACCCACAGCAACGCCCCGCGCGTGCTGATCGCCAACTCCAACCTGGTGCCACACTGGGCGAGCTGGGAACACTTCAACGAACTGGACGCCAAAGGCCTGGCCATGTACGGCCAGATGACTGCCGGCAGCTGGATCTACATCGGCAGTCAGGGCATCGTTCAAGGCACCTACGAAACCTTCGTTGAAGCCGGTCGCCAACACTACAACGACAACCTCACCGGTCGCTGGGTCCTGACCGCCGGTCTGGGCGGCATGGGCGGCGCTCAACCACTGGCCGCTACCCTGGCCGGCGCGTGCTCGCTGAACATCGAATGCCAACAAGTGAGCATCGATTTCCGTCTGAAAAGCCGTTATGTCGACGAGCAGGCCAAAGACCTCGACGACGCGCTGGCGCGCATCGCCAAATACACCAAAGAAGGCAAAGCGATTTCCATCGCCCTGCTGGGTAACGCGGCAGAAATCCTGCCGGAATTGGTCCGTCGCGGTGTGCGTCCGGACATGGTCACCGACCAGACCAGCGCCCACGATCCGCTCAACGGTTACCTGCCGGCCGGTTGGACCTGGGAAAAGTACCGCGCTCGCGCCAAGACCGAGCCGGCTGCTGTGATCAAAGCCGCCAAGCAATCGATGGCCGTGCACGTCAAAGCGATGCTCGACTTCCAGAAGCAAGGCATCCCGACTTTCGACTACGGCAACAACATCCGTCAGATGGCGCAAGAAGAAGGCGTCGAGAACGCCTTCGACTTCCCGGGCTTCGTGCCGGCTTACATCCGTCCGCTGTTCTGCCGCGGTATCGGTCCGTTCCGTTGGGCTGCACTGTCGGGCAACGCTGAAGACATCTACAAAACCGACGCCAAGGTCAAAGAGCTGATCCCGGACGACGCCCACCTGCACAACTGGCTGGACATGGCGCGCGAGCGCATCAGCTTCCAGGGTCTGCCGGCACGTATCTGCTGGGTGGGTCTGGGTCTGCGCGCCAAGCTGGGTCTGGCGTTCAACGAAATGGTCCGCAGCGGCGAGCTGTCGGCACCGATCGTGATCGGCCGCGACCACCTGGACTCCGGTTCGGTGTCGAGCCCTAACCGCGAAACCGAATCCATGCAGGATGGCTCCGACGCCGTGTCCGACTGGCCACTGCTCAACGCTCTGCTGAACACCGCGAGCGGCGCGACCTGGGTTTCCCTGCACCACGGCGGCGGCGTCGGCATGGGCTTCTCCCAGCACTCGGGCATGGTGATTGTCTGCGACGGTACTGACGAAGCGGCCGAGCGTATCGCTCGCGTTCTGCACAACGACCCGGCAACCGGCGTTATGCGTCACGCCGATGCCGGTTACCAGATCGCTATCGACTGTGCCAAAGAGCAGGGCCTGAACCTGCCGATGATCACCGGTTGATCTGTAGGTCAGGGGGTACACAGAGATGGAACAGCTGTCCAGGCATGAGGCCATTTTTGGTGAATATTAACCGGCTGAGCTGACAGGCTGGTTTTTACGGCTTTGTCTGGTATGCACAAAAATAGTTGTGCATACCAGCATAGGAGATTCGGCCTGAGCCGGATCAGATCGCAACACTCCATTGATTAGGCAGGAATTATCAAGATGTCGAAGAAATCAAGCTGGTTGGGTTCTGTAGCGCTCAGTGCAATGGTTCTCGCCTGTGCTCCGGCACTGCAGGCCAAAGAATGGACTTCGGTGAACATTGCAACCGAGGGCGCCTATGAGCCCTGGAACGTGACTCTGCCAGGCGGAAAAATTGGCGGCTTCGAACCGGAGCTGATGGATATCATCTGTCCGCGCATGAAGCTCAAGTGCAACATTGTCGTACAGAACTGGGACGGGATGATCGCCAGCCTCAATGCCGGTAAATTTGACATGCTGATGGACGCCATTGTCATCAACGAAGAGCGCCAAAAGGTAATGGCCTTCTCGATTCCTTACGCCCAGACACCTGCCAGTTTCGTCTCGTTGAAAGCCGATCTGTTGCCGGGCAAAACCGGTGCCGAAGCCGCCATCACTCTGGGTACCGATGCCAAGGAAGTACGCGCCGGCGTTGAAGAGCTGCGCAAGGCACTCAAGGGCAAGACCATTGGTATCGCCTCCGGCACCATTTACACGTCATTCATTGATCAGAACTTCAAGGATGTCGCGACCATCCGTGAATACGGCAGCTCGGCCGAAGCCATTCTCGACCTGCTGGCCGGCCGCATTGACGTCGCGTTCGATGACGTGACCTTTTTCAATTCGGTGATGGACAAGCCGGAGAACAAACCGCTGGCCTTTACCGGCCCGGTCATCAAAGGCCCGATCTGGGGTGAAGGGGAAGCTCTAGGCTTCCGCCAGACAGACCCTGAGCTCAAAGCCAAGTTCGACGCAGCTCTCAAGGAAGCCATGGCTGACGGCACGATCAAGACACTTAGCGAGAAGTGGTTCAAAGTAGACCTCACACCTAAGTCTTGACCCCTGAATTGCCCGGCACCGTGAAGGTTGCCGGGCTGCTTAAACCTTCTCAAGAATGGGAGCCTCTATGAACCTCTTGCAGCTACTCAGTTTTGGTGACTCAGGCTGGGGAATGGCGCTGCTCAAGGCAGCGGGCATGACCGTGATATTGACCCTGGCAGCGCTGCTGGTGGGTGCGGTATTTGGCAGCCTGGTCGCGGCTGCCAAGCTATCCCGTCGACGCAGTTTGCGCTGGCTGGGAGATCTGTATTCGATACTGTTCAGGGGGATCCCCGAGTTGCTGGTGATCTACCTGTTCTACTTTGGCGGAGCCAGTGTGGTGACGGCGGTTGGCCACTGGTTCGGGGGTGAAGGCTACATCGACGTGCCACCTTTTCTAGTCGGCGCGTTGGCAGTCGGGCTGATTTCCGGCTCCTATCAGGCTGAAGTCTACCGTGGCGCTTTTCTCGCGGTATCGCGGGGCGAACTGGAAGCCGGCCTGGCCATAGGCATGTCCCGCGCGATGCGCTTCAAACGTATTCTGGTCCCCCAGGTGCTGCGATTTGCGCTGCCCGGGCTGGGAAATGTTTGGCAAATGAGCCTGAAAGACTCGGCGCTGATTTCAGTCATCGGCCTGGTGGAATTGATGCGTGCCAGCCAGGTCGCGGCCGGTTCCACTCGTCAATATTTCACGTTCTACATCATCGGGGGCGTCGTGTACCTCATTCTAACCGGCTTGTCCGGTCGGCTTTTCAATATGGCTGAGGCTCGCGTGCGTCGCACGCGGCAGCGCAGTCCAGTCTAGTTCGAGTCGGGAGCGCTACGTATGATCGATTTTCCGTTCCTCGCTGACACCATGCTCAAGCTTTTGGCAGCGCTGCCCACAACACTGACGCTGTTTTTCAGCTCATTGGTGATCGGCCTTACCCTGTCTGTCGGCATTGTCAGCCTGCGGGTCAGCCGCTGGTGGTTTTTCAGCTATCCGGCGCGGTTCTACATCATGTTGTTTCGCGGTACGCCGCTGCTGATTCAAATGTTCCTGATTTACTACGGGTTGGGCCAGTTCCCGGCCATTCGCGATAGCTTCGCCTGGGTACTGCTCAAATCACCCTATGGCTGCGCAGTGGTTTCACTGGCCTTGTGTACCGCCGGTTACACCGCCGAAATTATTCGCGGTGGGCTGCTTAGCGTGCCACAGGGGCAGATCGAGGCGGGCAAGGCCGTGGGCATGTCGCCCTGGGAACTGCTACTCCGGATCATTGCTCCGGTCACCCTGCGCCAGGCCCTGCCGGCCTACTCCACCGAAGCCATTTTGCTGGTCAAGTCCACGGCTCTGGCTAGCCTGGTGACTGTGTGGGACGTCACTGGCGTCGCGCAACAGATCATCCAGCGTACCTATCGCACGATGGAAGTGTTCATTTGCGCGGCCCTGATCTATCTGGTGCTGAATTTCCTGGTCGTCCGCGCTGTCGCCTGGCTCGAGTATCGCCTCTCGCCGCACTTGCGTGAGCGGCCAGTTGACGCCATCAAAAAAGCCAGCCCCTCGCTGCCTTCCCATTCCTGATTTGATACGGAGCATGCCATGAGCACTCAGCCCGCTTCAGCCTTGTCGGTAACTAACATTCAGAAGTCCTTCGGCAGCGCACATGTCCTCAAGGGCATTTCCCTGGAAGCCCACAAGGGCGACGTGATCTCGATCCTCGGTGCAAGTGGATCAGGTAAAAGTACCTTCCTGCGTTGCATCAACCTCCTGGAAACACCCGATCAAGGCATCATCAGCGTCAATGGTGAAGTGATCGAAATGAAGCAGCATGCCGACGGCCGCCAGACACCAAGCAACAGCCGCCAGGTCGAGCGCATGCGCAGTTGCCTGGGTATGGTGTTCCAGAGCTTCAACCTCTGGTCGCACATGACGGTGCTGCAAAACGTCATTGAAGGCCCGATGCGGGTTCTCAAACGTTCCCGTGCCGAATGCGTTGAGGAAGCAGAAGCCCTGCTGCACAAGGTCGGCCTGTACGATCGCCGCGACTATTACCCGGCGCACCTGTCCGGTGGCCAGCAGCAACGCGTAGCGATAGCCCGCGCACTGGCGATGAATCCACAAGTCATGTTGTTCGACGAACCGACCTCGGCACTTGACCCTGAACTGGTTGGAGAGGTGTTACGCGTAATGCGCTCTCTGGCTGAAGAAGGCCGCACCATGCTGGTGGTCACGCACGAAATGGGCTTTGCCCGACACGTGTCAAATCGGGTGGTGTTCATGCATGGCGGCCTGATCGATGTGCAGGGTACACCGACGGAACTATTCGAAGGCTTGCCCACCGAACGCTTTCGGCAATTCGTCTCCAGCCATCATGAGAGAAGTGCCGAATAAGCACGGCCCGCGGAAAGCGCGCCAAGCCATAAACCCAAAAACGAAAAAGCCCCGTAGCGTGTTCAGCTACGGGGCTTTCATGTATTGCGTACAGCATGATTTGTCATACGCCGAAGCGCTGGAAACCTTCAGTAGCACGCAAGCAGCCAGAATCCACGACGCCTGAGCCTGATGCGAGAAATACCGCCTGCCCGGCCAACAGCTGCCCGAGCTTGCGGCCGCTGAACCGGATCTGCGACAGGCTCAGCGCAGTGAACCCAATCATCACCGCCGCCGGCCGTCGCACCTCCTGACAGAATTCGCTGACCGGTTGCAAGACCAGCCCGATGGCGCTGGCACGGCGACAGAAGTCGAATTCATCGCTGCCCGCCGGCAACTCCAGGACGAAGTGCAGACCGGCATGGTGCCCGGAAACCGAGTAACCTCCCGGCGCCTGTTCCGCCAGACAGGCCAGCAGCGCGTCACGGCGTTCCTGATAGGCCTGGCGCGCCGAGCGCAGGTAACGCACGAACGCCCCACTCCTCATGTATTCCGCCAGCGCCGCCTGCTCGGTGACCCCAACGGAGCGGCCGGTGGCCTGCAGGGTCGCCAGCAGGCCATTACGCAACGCCCCGGGAACCAACATGAAACCGACGCGCAGCCCGGCGAACAAGGTCTTATTGAAGCTGCCGCAATAGATCACTCGGTCATCGCGGTCCAGGGCCTTGAGGGCCGCCAGTGGCGCGCTGTTGTAGTTGAATTCGCTGTCGTAGTCGTCCTCCACCACCCAGGCTTCGGTCCGGCTGGCCCAGTCCAGCAGGGCCAGGCGCCGCGACACCGAGAGGGTCACCCCGAGCGGCGACTGGTGCGCGGGCGTGACATAGACCAACCGGGCATCGCCGTGCTGGCGCAGTGCTCCATCGTCGATGCCATCTTCGAGGACCGGGATATACACCAACCGCGCTCCAGCCATGGAAAAGATCCTTTTCGCCGACAGGTAGCCCGGATCTTCGACACACACCTTGTCACCCTGCGTCACCAGGCTGCGGGCCACCAGGTCCAGGGAGTGGCGAATGCCCGTGGTCACGATCAGGTCATCCGGCTTGCAGCGGATGCCACGGTACTTGGCCAGGTAATCGGCAATCTGTTCGCGCAGGACCAACATGCCACCGGGGTCTGGCGAACAGAGCAACTGCGCCGAGGCTTCGGCCATGGCCTTGGCCACCGCCCGCGACCAGACGCGAATGGGGAACAGCGTCGGGTCCGCCAGGCGCGCCACAAAGGGCAGCCCCACCCTGACCGCGGTTTCCAGCGTCGGCGGCGAAGCCACTGACGCCTGCTGCTCTCGCGCATGGAGGGTCGCCTGAACCTGCGGCGCGCGGATAAAGAGATCGGGGACCACCGCACTGACCCGAGTCCCCGAACCCGACACCCGGGTCACGTAACCTTCGCTGCGCAAGCGGTCGAAGACCATTTCCACGGTCCCCCGAGACAGCGACCAGCGCTGCGCCAGGGTTCGCGTAGAGGGTAACTGGCTACCGGCGGGCAGGAGTTTTTCCAGAATCGCGCCGCGCAATGCCTCATAGGCGCTTTCCTGTTTGGTCAACACCCGGCTGCCATCGCTCAGGCTGCCGGGCTGAGGCAGATCAAGGGGAACGGAAACCTTTCCTCGGCTCATAGTGGTCCAGTCGAAATACTAA
Source organism: Pseudomonas sp. CVAP#3 (assembly GCF_018986375.1). Classification (NCBI taxonomy): domain Bacteria; kingdom Pseudomonadati; phylum Pseudomonadota; class Gammaproteobacteria; order Pseudomonadales; family Pseudomonadaceae; genus Pseudomonas; species Pseudomonas sp. CVAP#3. Next base: position 105,245 of record NZ_JAHMSC010000010.1, on the reverse strand, counting down.
TTAACGGCTCTCGGAATTAAACCACAAAGCGCTTAACGTCACGGCCCTGTAACGGATACCCAAGAGCGCAACGGCTTCTACACCCTCCCCGAATTCACCCTCGCAACCATTGGCGGCCCGAGCCTGACTTGCCACTGGATGTCATGCTCGCCCCTACGGAATAACCCATGCCTGTAAAATCTAACCTGGCGCCCTGGATCTGGTCCGCGCTGTTGCTGGTGGTCGTCTGCCTGCCACGCGTCACCATCGACATCTACCTGCCCTCGTTGCCGGCGATGGCCGATGCCCTGCGTGCCAGCGATGCCCAACTGCAACTGACCCTCACCCTGTACATGGTCGGGTACGCCTTTTCGATGCTGATTGGCGGCCCGCTCTGCGATCGTTTTGGCCGGCGGCCGGTGCTGATCGGCGGCACGGCGCTGTACCTGGCGGCGACCCTTATGTGTGTGCTCGCCCGCGATGTCGAGGTGCTGATCGCCGCCCGAATGCTCCAGGCCCTCGGTGGCTGCTGCGGCACGGTGATCGGCAGGGTCATGGTCCGCGACCGTTTCGACCGCCATGAGCAGACCCGCCTGCTTAGCCGGATCTCCATGGGCATGGCCATTTCGCCGATGGTGGCCCCCATTATCGGCAGCCTTATCGAAACCGCCTTCGGCTGGCGTGGGGTGTTTGTGGTCCTGAGCGTGATTGCCGCGCTAACGCTGATCCTGATCAGCCTGCTGCTGCCGGAAACCCGTCCGTCCACCCGGCCCGATACGCGCCAGCAAGGCACTCTGCATATTTATGCGCGACTGCTGCGCGACCGCTATTTCCTGCGCTACTCCCTGGCCATAGGCTGCGTGTACTGCACCTATTTTCCGTTTATCGCCGAGTCCTCGACCCTGCTGCAACGCACCCTGCACCTGTCCTCGATGGAATATGCCCAAGTGTTCGCCGTCACCGTGGCCGGTTATGTGCTGGGTTCCAATCTGTTCCGCCGCCTGTCCGTCAGACACGATGCCGATACCCTGATCGGCTACGCCATCGCCCTGAACCTGGTGGGCTCGTCGCTACTGATCATGGCTACCCGGCTCTGGCCCGAGGCGCTGCTGTCGATCGTCTGCCCGATGCTGCTGATCATGCTCTCGGTAGGGATCGCCATCCCAGCCTGCCAACTGGCGGTACTGCAACCCTTCTCGGCCATTGCCGGCACCGCTTCGGGACTGTTTTTCTTTATCCAGATGGCCATGACCGCGGTGTGCGGCTTCGTCACCGGCAAACTCTCGGATGGCAGCGTCTACCCGATGATGATCATGACCTCGATCTACAGCATCAGCTTCTGTCTGGTCTGGCTGCTGTTCAAATCAGAGACTGCCCCGCTGGAGGAGGCGCTGGGCGAACGCTGAAGCGGCGCACCAGGAACGGCTTTTTGCGGCGCGCCGCAGCCTGAACCGGCACTTTGCGTGTGGCAAACAAAACGCCAGAAACGAAAAAGCCCCCGTAACTTTTCAGCTACGGGGGCTTTTTCTATGTAATGGCGGAGAGATAGGGATTCGAACCCCTTCTGTCGTCACACTAGGCCGCTTCTGGCCATGGAATACGGGCACTTCGTCGTCAGCCATTGGCATGAGGCGGCCTATTGCGGCCCTCTATTTGCCCTAAATTTGCCCTAAGCGGGCTTGTGCGATCATCCCAGAAACCCTCCTCTCGGGCGTCCCCTATCGGCCAGAAGTAGTCATTCGATGTGTCTATGAAAACTCAGGGCAATTCACCGGGCGAGTCAAGTGCGTACCAACTCTGGGTCAAGCCAAACGTCTTCAAAATTATTGCCGTCGATGTAAAAACGATAGCCTGGCGGCAAATCGAGATATCCGACAACTTCCGGTAGATAGTCCGTGATGTGCCCTACATGCAGGGGTGAAAAAAAATCGTCAGCCTCAGACCACTCCATACCGCACCACAGGTACCAACCGTTCGTACCGTTTTCCGGATTAACCCTTAACCCATTTATGGGCTGAAGCCCCAGGGTCCCCAACGCTATTCCGATTTTTGACCCAGATTGTGGTCGATCTGGGGTAACCCCCTGCCATTCACAAATGCTTTGCTCCTTCCTTACTCGCACGGCGATTTTCTCCACAAATTTGGGTGCCATACAGTTCGCACTCTCATGGCTGGGGTCTACCTGTCACGACTGGCCCGAGTGGGTCGATGTCGGTCAATCATAACAGGCAGAAATCGGCCAATAGCTGCCTTTCGCTAAGACTGCAAAAGGCTAAGAACAGTCTACAATTATGTCAGTTTTGGAATTGCAGAACAGTCAACACCGCCTACTCCTGCAGCCGAGCCGTTACTCGCTCAATTCTCTGATGATGAATCTCAGTGAAAACTCCGTCGCCACTACGTTTTGGTAAAGCCTTAAGAAGGCAGCCCCCTAATAAATCATGTAATTTTTTATAAAAAACAAAATCTTTTCTAATAATGAATGTATTTAAACTTTCCAATGGAATGAATCCAAATAGTGCTGATTCGATATTGTTTTTAGCTCCCCTTGCTGCAACGCCAATGACCTCCATGGAGTCGTTGAAGAAGGGGCCGCCACTATTCCCTTCAAAGAGAGTAAAGTCTACTAGCCAAAGATCTAGATCAACTTGTCTACGACGCTGAGTTGTATGCCCTCTAGCAATATAGTGTGCGGCTCCATCTCTATGCCTAGGAAATCCAATTGATAGAACTGACTCCATCGGTCGGATTATTGATCTCTCGGCTCTCCGTAGAGAAGGGATGCTACGAAATTCCGCGTTTGGATGAAATATAGCCAAGTCTGCTTTTTTATCAGAAAGGATAAGTTCTGCGGTGTACTCTTTCTCTTCGTTAGCTCGCTGGAAGGAAATCATATGAGGCGCCATGGATTTTGATACGCCGCGTACAACGTGCTCGTTGGTAACGATTCCAACTCCATCCAGCAGGAATGCGGTTCCCTGGCTGTCATCAGTCATATTGTTAACTACGAATATCGAGTTCCCCAAAACTTCTTCAGGAGTCTTTTTGAACTCTGGGTTTGCTTTGCCGATAGCGACGGTAAAGTCGTAGGCTAGCCGGCGATAAACCTTGTCTCCACGCCCGCGGATCATTTGAATGTAATTAAGACGGCCTTTCACAACCTTGATGAAAAAATCGCCCGCATTATCTTTTGTTCTAATGATCTGTCGTGGCTGTAAGGGATGGCTTTCTCCCTTCAAAAGCTCCAAGTATTTAGCTTCTGCCAACTCACATCCATGTCGCTTGAGAGCATTAATCATTGAGCTTGTAAGGCGAACGAATTCTCTAGTAACGTTCGGCCTTTCATTCACGATAAGGCCGGTCACCATTTGGCGTTGAGATCGATGTTGGAGTCGTGTTTTTTCAGGATTAATCATGAAGCCATTGGCTTTGATGATTTCCTCCAATTCTCGCCCTGGGATAGCCCTACGGTCTTCAGAAACCTCGATTATATCTTTTGGTAGGTATTTTAACGGGGTAGTAAAAGAAAAAGTTATATCATCTGCATAGCGTGTGAAATGGCATTTTCCTGTTTTCGCTAAAGCTTGAAGCTGCGCATCAAGTTTGCGGCAGATCATGTTGGATATTAATGGAGAGGTTGGCGATCCTTGCGCTAGCCGACCATCACTACAACAGATATGTGCAATCACGGTTGCTACGTTCCGTGGTGCATTGAACGGTTGGGCCATGAATAAATTTCGTACCCGGCCAAAGTGAATACTTCCAAAGAAATCTTTTAAGTCGATATTGAATACGTACTTTTTCCCCGAATGGATTTGAGCATTGGTTTTAATGCTTCGACCTTCAACAAATCCATGGGTGGAGGATTTTGGTGTGTAAAATTTTTCGAGATGTTCTAAGAGCTCGCGCTGAAGTCTCTTCAATACGCGCTTAGGAGCCACGATAGCCCGCGGCGTACCATTTCTCTTAGGGATGGAAAAACTTACATAGTGACTTGAGTTCTTTTTGTACAAAAAACTGAGTAGTTTCTTTTGGTCAACTTTTAAAAGCCGGCACAGGTTGTCAAGGTCGCTGAATCCTGGACGAAATAAATTTTTAAAAATCTCTTCGATATTCATGGTGATAACCGGGTCTCGGGGTCATTTTCTCTTTTACACATCGCCAACGTTAACAACATCGTTAAGCGCGAATAGGCAAAGCTACCCTTGCATTGGCCACCGCATATAGTCAGTGGAAAGTTAAATCGTACCCCGAGCCCGGAGGCAAATTGATATCATATGGCTATAGCGTAGTCAAGGCGGTTTTACAGCTAGCTAAAACGTTCATACTGTTGGACACAACCTAATGGTGACCTTTAGGAAAATGAACTGCCGTTTGTGAACTGCTCGCACTAACTAGTGCACCTGTTCCCGCCACTGCCCCTTCTGGGCAGCTAACGCTATGCTTCTGTCGCTTTCTACGAGTTCTCGTTCACACTGGAGTGGTTCATTTGGCATCGGACATCGGGTATCTGACACACCCTGAATAGGGCTGTCTCATGACAGATTAATGAGGATGAAGCGCCACGATGGAAGGCATCAAAAAAGAAAACCACTATGTACCGCAGGCCTACCTGAGGCAATGGGTGATCAATGGCAAAATTCTCACTTACAGGCTCCTAGTGCCGCATGAGAAGTGCGAGCATTGGAAGCCTCATTCCCCCAAAGGTATTGCTAAACACCAGCACCTTTATACCTATTTCTCGGGCTCTAAAGACAGCGATGAGATTGAGCGCTGGCTTGATCGTGAATTTGAACGGCCTGCATCGGTGTCGATAGCAAAGGTAGTTAATGAGACTCAATTGAGTGTCAAGGATTGGAACAATTTGTTCCGCTTCGCCGTAGCGCAATCGATCAGGACGCCTACAGGCATGCAGAGCTTCATGAAGCGCCAGAACGAAACGCTTGAGGCTTTTTTGTCTGAGTCGATGGAGGGATCGGTTGCCAAAGTTGAAGCAGCTTTGGCGTCTGGTATCAAACTTGAGCCCGCATCAGCTGTAGACCCGTACAGCAAGCTGCCCCTTAAGCTCCATCGCGTGAAAAATCAGGATGGCTCAGAAGGTATCGAAGCACGGGTACTGAATGGGCGGAAGTTTTGGATTTGGCAACTCGAACACATCCTCAAAAACACAATCCATCGTATGCCAACTCATCGATGGACCATCCTGCACGCCCCCACTGGAGTCACTTGGCCAACAACAGATAATCCGTTCACAAGGCTGGGAGTGGGGGCGAACGGAGAGCTGAGCCTTGAAGGCGGCTGGGGGGTACAAGGAACAAGACTTTTCCTTCCTCTCAGCCCCAAGCACCTCCTATTCGCTTGTGTCGGCCAGCGCCCCCCTCCACGAGGCAGTACGGTAAGCCTCTCCGACGCGGCATTTTTTCGTACGATGATCATCAATGGCGCCAGCCGCTACATATTTGCGACGGATACACAGGATATCGTTGAGTTCAGGCCACGCACCGTCTCACGTGAGCTATTTGATGCAGAGGCTAAGCTGTGGGCGGATTGGCATGCAAGCCAATCAGAAGAGGAAGCACAGTACCCCAACCTTTAACCTATTTTGCCCCCGAGGCGGTTGATAGCGGGGAGTGAGTTGCCGTGTATGGTCGCGGGATTGCCCTTCGCTAACGGCAGCTATGGGTTGTGGATTGCGGCCCTTCGTGACAGGCAGCAATTGGCCGAATTCTGCCAGTCATTCTAAGAGTTCTGGTTGATCAGGAGCGCCCCCAGGTAGCAGCGTGGGGCGGCCTATACTGCGTTGATCATTAATGGGGGTCGGTGAGTTTGATGAGTAACGACAGCAATCACAGGGAAGGCAAGAGCCTGGTCGACAAGATCAAGGAGGGTGAACCATTGATGGCACGGGCGGTGGATGCGCTGCGGCGGTACCACGAGGCGCAGGGGACGCAATCAGCAGACGAAATCGAGAGACTGCGCCTCGAAGCGGAAGCGCTGTTCACAGCTGTCAACGAGTACCAGCGCCAAGCTCTTGGTGGGGCTCCGCCTCCGTTACATTGAGCGAAACTCCGAGTTGCAACGGCAACAATCAACCCATAGCTGACACTGGCGACTCGCTGAATGTAGTGGTCAAAACAGAGGCCGTTCAAGAAAGAGTGTTTCAGGCCATACGGCGAGAGGGCTATGGCCTCTCTCGTGGACTACTACGACCCCTCCACCTTTCATGGCTCATTTGACGACAAGCGAGCAGTTTTCAATAAGCGGGATGTATATTCCCACCAACGAGAGTACAGATTTGCTATCGACCGGGGAGTAGAGGAAGAGGCCCGCTACACCCTCAATGTTGGGTCACTGCGCGACATCTGTTTGGGCTGCCGTACATCGGACGTCAACAAATTGATCCGCGCATATCTCTACCAGATGAAGGCACAAGGGGTGTTTGGCTAAGCACTGGCGGTCAGCAGAGTAGATGGCCTGCCAGGGGACACAACATCTAGCAAGAGAATTTCAGGAGCCTGCAAGCCCAGCCCCCAAGTCGAGAGCTGGCTGCCAGCTTGGGGCAGAAAATCAAACAACGGCTGTCTTTGATGCGAGCCGAGACTAGTGAAGACGCGCCGGTGTCAGAACAATCCTCCCAAAGCAGCCGGCTCCCAGTTCATGACTATCAGCTCCCCGCTCACCTCGGCCTTTCCTTGTCGTTGATTGGCGGTGCTGTAGCGGATGTCTAACGTCTCGAAGTGAAACCCCTCAAACACCCGCCGAATATCCGGGTGGTCGTTGATGCTGACCATCACCCTGCCCTTGCAGCGGCGCATGAAGTCGGCCATGCGCTCATAATTCTCGAACGGAAAGTCCACGCCGTAGCCGGCGGTCTGCCAGTAAGGCGGGTCCATGTAGTGGAAGGTGTGGGCACGGTCGTAACGCTCAGCACATTCAAGCCAAGGGAGATTTTCGACGTAGGTGCCGGACAGACGTTGCCAGGCGGCCGAGAGGTTCTCCTCGATCCGCAACAGGTTGATAGCCGGGCCGGTGGTGGCGGTACCGAACGTCTGCCCGGTGACCTTGCCGGCGAAAGCATGGTGCTGCAGGTAGAAGAATCGGGCGGCGCGCTGGATGTCGGTGAGGGTTTCGGGGCGGGTCATCTTCTGCCACTCGAACACTTGGCGCGAGCTCAGCGCCCATTTGAACTGGCGCACGAATTCTTCCAGGTGGTTCTGCACGACGCGGTACAGCGTGACCAGGTCGCCGTTGATGTCGTTGAGGACTTCCACCGGCGCGGCCTGGGGCCGCATGAAGTACAGCGCGGCGCCGCCGGCAAAGACTTCGACGTAGCATTCGTGAGGTGGGAAGAGCGGAATGAGACGGTCGGCCAGGCGGCGTTTGCCGCCCATCCACGGGATGATGGGTGTAGACATAAAAAGCAAGACCTTTACTGTATAGATAGACAGGTGCTAGGCTCGCCGCGCTTTGTGCACGAAGCGAGAGCCTTGGCTGGACTTGCAGGGACAATCTGCAGGGACGGCGGCCGAGTTGGATGTTGACGCATCCACCCCGGCCGCTCTTTTTTACTTCGGTGTTGAGATTTCTTTGGCGTAGGCCTGACAGCCCGCCAGCGCGATCAATCCTTGATCGCCGTCACCGGTGATGGCGACAATTCGCTGAGCATGCGCTGGGTCAAGTTCGGCTCGCGCGCTTCCATGAACCACGCCGCCGGCGCTGGCAGTGGCTGACACGCCGTCAGCACCGACGCGGCCGGTGCCGGTGGCAAGTAGGACTGACAACCGGACATCAGCAGTGGCAAGACGATCAGACAGGCGTTGCAGAGCTTTCTTTGCATCGGACAGTTCCTTGTAATGGGTGTCATCATTGGTCTTTAGCTTCGCCTCAAGGGCCAGGCGCTTGCCCTGCTCAAACTCCAAGGTGGCCAGCGCGGCATTAGCGCGACCCTCGGCACTCTCGGCAGAGAACGCCGCCTGATCCGCCTGTAGCTTCCCGTAACGCCATTTCTGAACCTGCCAAGCACCAGCAGCAGAGACGCCGGCAACCAACAGCAGCACCAGGGCAATTGCCCAGGGGCGAACGGGCGCCGGGATCAGATCGAGGACGGACATAGCACCCCCTTGGCCGCCGCCCAAAGCTGACGGCGCTCGACCTGGCCGTTGGTGCCGCCATTGATCACCCGCGTGATGCGGTCGAACAGCCCCGCATCGGCCAGCTCGTTAAGACCTCGATCCCACCAGTACCAAGCCGCCGACAGCGCGGCGAACTCCGGTTGCTCAAGCAGCTCGGGCTGTTCCAGTAACGGCAAGCCCAGGGCCATACCGCACAATCGGTAGTTATCCCGGCCGGTGATGCCGATCAAGCCCCGCGCGCGGTAGCGGTAGCCATCGCCCGACGCTTCTGGGCCGTTGCCCATGCGCCCGCCGTAGACGCGGTTGGCCAGTTTTTCAGAGTTGCGCAAGTAACCCTTGGCGTCCTCGATCTCGGCCGGATCTACAAGGCCGTTGTGGTTCAGGTCAAAGCCATATTTGAACATCCGAGCAACCCGCTCGGCGTCTTTGTAATACAGGCTTTCCGACAACGCCCTGAGCTGGCCCGACTCGTGGCCCACCTGGGCGAGAAAGGCCGCCTGGCGCACCGGCGACGAGATATCGAAACGCGCCATGGCTCGGTTGAGCGCCGGCACAAAAACGCCCGCGACTGGGCGGGCGTTGGGGAGGATTTGCAGCAACTGCTGCTGAGTGATGGGCATACAAACTCCAGACATAAAAAAAGCCGCACTCAGGCGGCGATGGGATGCGTTACAGCTTCTCGACGCTCACAACCTTGAGCGGCTTCGTTTCTTTCTTTTTCTTACCTTTTGATTTGCCTTGTTTGCCGGCATTGCACTCGACCGTGGTCGACCAACCGGATTGGGTAAAAACCTGCTCGACCGAATCCGCCAGGTACTCACCATCGAGCCCGACTTTGAAACCCTGGGCATTGATGGGTCGCTCGGCAAAGATGTCCGTCCGGCCGGGCATTTCAAGCCGCACGTCAGCGGTTGAGCGATTGAACGCCGCCAAACGCGCCTTGGCGGCCGACTCGGCGGCGGTCTTGTTCGGGTAGATATGCCGGTCGGTATGCACCGCCGGCAAGCCAGCCGGGGCGTCGTCATTGTTCACTGTGACGACCGCCAGCTTGCCGTCCTTCTTGTTCTGGTGTTTGGTCGCCACTGCCTTGTGCGAATTGCGGTCGCCCAGACTGAACTGCCAGCGACTGAGGTCGCTAGGCGTCAGGGTGATCGCGCCGAACGCCTTGCCGCTGGCGGTCTGCCCGCCTTGACGCGGCATCACCAACAGCTTGCCGTCAGCGACCTTGGCCGTGCAGTCGTATTGCTTGGCCAGGCGCGTGATGAAATTAAAATCGGACTCGCTGAGCTGATCCACCCGGGCGACCTTTGTCGTCACCGGGCACACCGGCTGCCAGCCATTACGCGCGGCGACGTCGGCCACGATCTTCGACAGCGGCACGTCCTCCCAGCTCCCGCTGCGGATGGTCTTGCCACTGCCGCGCATGTCGCTGGCCTTGCCCTTGATCACGATGGTGTCCGGCGGACCTGACACCTCGATCGTGTCCACGGTGTAACGCCCCATGCGCGCCAAGGACGTTTCGGCATAGCCCAGGTAGACCTCGATAGAGCTGCCGCGCCGAGGTAGCTGCACCTGGCCGTCACGGTCATCAATGCGCAGCTCAAACTCGTCGGAGTCCATGCCCGGCTTGTCAGAGGTGCGCAGCAACAACAGCCGATCATTGATCAGCGCCGTGACATCGGCGCCATCGGCAACGATTCGAAAAGTGGGAGTCATGGATTTCGTCCAAAAAAAACCCGCACAAGGCGGGTCAAAAAACAAAGTGTCGTTACGCGTAACGCAGCGCGCCGCCGGCGGCGGTGCCGTCCGTGGTCAATCCCACAAGCTGATCCCCTCCTCGGTCGGGCTGGGCAGATCCGGCAACACGAACACCACCCCAGCGCGGTAGGGTTGGGGCTCGTCCGCCAGCCCCTGATTGGCATCCAGCACCGCCTCGGTGGAGCCGTTCAGATGGCCATAAACGTTGTGGCAGATGACATCGAGCATGTCCCCGTCAGACGTTCTGCATGTCGTCGCCATAGCGCGCAAACTCCAGTGTGAACCCTTGTTTACGGGGAATCCCGCCATGCAACAGCGCGCCCTGCTCCTCGTTGATATTCTTCAGGCACCAAGTCCCCATCACCTCGCCATAGCCCGTGGTCAGGGTCAGCGGCTGAAGCCTGGCGCCAATGCTGCGCAGCGTATCGAGTTGCTTGAGACCACCCTTAAAGCCCGGGTAAATCGTGCCTTTGAGCGTTAGCTTTTCCTCCCCCATGCCAACGGCCTGCTGGGCCGGACGGCGCGACAGGCGTTCCTGAGAGGCCCAGCGGAACTCGGTCGAGCGGCTCAGCTCGTCGAAGGCTGCCGTGTCCAGATTGAAGTAGTAGGGCTGCAACTTGGGGTCACGAGGCTGGATGATCAGCAAGTGCGGGAACGGCTTCACCGCTTCCGGTGCCGGCGTTGCATCCACAGCAAAGGAGCTGGTGGGCACGATGTTGGCCAGCGACGGGCTGACCTTGCCGGCGATGTTGTTGATCGCCGTCGCCGCCTTGCCCGCCTGCTCCTTCAGCGTGCCCAACCGTTCCTGTACTTCAGTGGCCGCCCGGGTCGCACGGCCGTACACCGCCACCACTTGGCCGACCTTGGCCTGGGCGGCGTCTACGCCGCGCATCACCCGCTGAAGCTTGGCCCCAATAGCCGGCCCCACAAACGGGATATTCTCCAGCTCGGACGCCGCGCCAGTGATTTCGCTGATCGCTCCGTTGACCGGCCCCAGCATGCCGTCCGCACTGCGCCGGCCAGCTTCCCCCGCTTCCACCAGGTACTTGAGGCCCGATTGCAACTGCTCCATATAAGCCATGAGGCCTCCTTACACGTGGGGTTCGTCGTACAGCTTGGCGGCGTTCTGTTTCGCGGTATCCGCCATCATCCGCTGCATGTGCGGCATCAGATCCTGAGCCAAGCGTTGCGGGTCTTTGACATCCCCTTGCACCGTGACCGGCATGTTCAGCGAGTACTGAAACTGCTGATCCACTTTCGTTGGTGCCGGCTTCTCCGGCTCTTTGGGCTGGATCACCACGGCCGCCGGCTTGGCCGGGGCCTGAACCGCCAACGAGCGCGCGACATCGCCCAAGACAGGCCCTTGCGGGGCCGGCGCTTGAGCCATCAACAATGCGCCAGAACCGTTCGACCCATTGAGTGGCTGGGTCAGGGTGGCCAAGCTGGGGACCGCCGGACCAGGGCGCGGCGCCATCAATAACGGCGTGATCGGTGCTGCCGGCTTTTCTTCGGGCTTGTCATCTTTGCCACCAAACAGCGACTTACCCAAGGAGCCGCCCAACGCCTCGCCGCCCTGACTGCCGAGATAGGCGCCAACCAATCCGCCGATGGCGGTGCCGATAATCGGCACTACCGAGCCAATGGCCGCCCCTGCCGCCGCGCCGGCCATGGTGCCGGCCAGGTTACCGGCGGCCGCGCCATAACCCTCGGCCTTTTCGTCCTGGGTCTTGGCCGTCTGGTAAGTTTCGAATGCCATGGCGCCGGCATCCATCAGCGAACCACCGGGGATCATCTTGGCGGCTTTGCCGATTTTGCCAACCGCTTGCACCACCCCGCCGAGCCTGGCCATCGCACCGCTTGGAACCGGCACCGGTGGAATCGGCGGTCGTGGTACGGGCACCGGCGGCCGTGGTACAGGCGGGCGTGACCGACGACGCGAAGGATTACGTCTTGCACCGCGACCACGGCGGCGCGTTTCGCCAGGACCTTCAGCGGCGCCTCCCATGGCCCCCGCGTTGACGACGAACACCTTCTTGACGCCGTCTTCACCCGATCCTGCCTCACCGTCCTCGCCACCCCCTGAAGTCGCCTCCTTCGCCAGCGAAACCACCTTGAGGCCGGTCGCAACCAGATCGAATTTTCCGGCCTTCTTGTCGTCGCCTTCGCCCTCCGCTTCGGCGTCGCCATCGGCAGGCTTCCCCTTGAGGGCCGCTACCGCCTTGAGCCCGGTTTCCACCAGCGACAGCGCTTTGCCGGCCTTGCCCTTGGGCTCTGCATCCTTGTCGTTGCCATCGCCATCGCCGTCTTTGGCGTTGGTCACAAAGACCTTTTGCACTTCGCCGGCTTTGCCACCACCCAACGAACCGCGCGCCAGGTTGAACAGCCCTTTACCCATCTTGAACGAACTGAACAGGCCCTTCAGCGTGATCAATCCACCACCGACCGCCACGATCCCCGTTACCACCCCGGGCGAGCTGTCGGACAGCGCGGTAATGCTCTTGGTGACTTTGGTCAGCGTCTCCGCCACGGTATCCGTGACCGGGCGCAGCGCATCCCCCACGCTGCGCATGGCGTCATCCATCGACTGAGCCATCTCGGCCCACTTCTGCGACGACGACTCACGTCGTTCGCTGAGGTTTTTATCGAGGATGCCGGTTGCATCGCGTGAATCGTTTTTAAGCTGGCTGTACAGCGCCTTGTTCTGCATGTAGGCCGACAGTGCGGCCTTGACCTGCATGTCGGCGAACAGGTCGCCGGTGCGTAACGACTCCTCCAGGGAGGCCATCATGGCCTTGGCTTTCTCCGGATCGGCCTCCTTGCTGATCTTTGCCGTCGCCTCGGCCATCGCCGCCGCGCGCTTCGGATCGGTGGCCTGAATGTACTTCTGAGCCAACGCCATGCTGGTTTCCAGCGTGGACATACCGTTCTGCAGACCGGTCTGCATCGAGCCCTTGTAGTCGATGCCAGCCTTTTTGTAGGCCTGGACGGTATCGGTCGAACCGATTTTGCCCATCCAGTTCTTGAGGTTGTTGGCCGCCTCGTCCGAGCTACCGGCCGTCTTCATCTGCACTTGCAGCATGGCGCCCAACTGAGTCACCGCATCCATGCCGGTGATCCCATTCTTGCCCATTTCCGCCAACAGCTCAGGGAACCACTTAGCCATGTCGGCCGCTTCAAAGCTGCCCGCCTGCCCTTGATAGGCAATCGCCTCCAGCGCCTGCTGCATCTGTTTGGGGTCGGTGATCTTGGCGTTTTGTCCCATGGCGTTGATCATCTTCGCCGTGTCGACGCCACTCGACCCTTGCCCCACGACAAACTTGGCCGCGACGGGCGCGTATTCCAGGGCCTTGCTCAACTCCATACCGGCGCCAACCAACTGGTTGACCACGTCGGCCACGTCGTTGCGCGCCATACCGGTGTCGCGCGAGGTATCAATGATCTTGCGCGACATCTCCTGTTCTTGTGGCTTGTTGGCAATCCCGGCCTTGATCGCGATGTCACGAACAATGGCCCCGAAGTCCGCGCTGACCTTCGTCGGAACCACCAGAGCCCCCACACCGACGACAGCCGCGCCGACCGCGCTTTTCATCCCGGCCTTGCCGGCATCAAGCTGTTGATGCCCCTTGGCCTTGAACTCGGCCTTGTTGGCCGCCTGCCCCATGGACCGATAGGCCTTTTCCAGCCGGCCAACTTCAACGCCCTGCTTCTTCAAGCTGTCGAGGTTGGAATTCAACCGCCCCAGCAGCTTGGACGCCCCAGCGGAACCGCTGTCATGGGCCTTCTTCCACTCATCGCGCAAGCGGATGGTGTCGCCGATCGCCCGCTGTAACACACGCGCTTTTTTGCCTTCATCCTCAAGACGCTTGATGCGCCCGGTGACGTCCTTGAACGCGGCGCCGACCGTCGAACTGACGGCGCCGCCAATCACCAGCCCGAGAGCGAGTTTGTTCGCCATGTCATGGCCCCCATTTGCACAGCCTTACCGAAGGCGGCTCAATCCGTGAGCCACCACACCATCTCAGCAAACGGCATCGACAGAATCTCAGCGGCGGAAAATCCGGTTTCCGCCGCTAGACGTTTCGCGGCCATTTTTATGACGCTGGGGTCAAACCCCGTTGTCTTGGTCCATACGAAAATAGCCGGCCTGCAAGCGGTTGAAGTCCACCAGCTTTAGGCCCTCCAGATCAGCGACAGGCGCACCGGACAGCTCGGCAAACAGCACCAGCTCGCGCTGCTCGTCATCGCCGCCCGCCTCACGATTCGCCGAACGAACGTCACGAACGGTTGGGGAACGCAGGGCCAACTTATCGACCGTTACGCCGTTGATTTCGCTCGGGCACGACAGCGTGACCATAACGTTATCGGTGGTGATCGACAGCCACGCCGGCATCGACGGCGAGTAATCGGTATCAGGCGCCAGGCGCGAATAGGCCGCCTGTACACGGCGATAGTCCACCAGCTTCAGGCCTTCCAGATCCTTGAGGCCCACCTCGGCCAAGCCCGCGAACAACATCAGCTCGCGCTGCTCTTCATCGCCATTCGAGGCCCGGTCGGCCGCCCGCACTTCGCGCACGACCGGGGCTCGCAAGGTCAACGTATCGACCTTGATCCCATTGGCATCACTTGGGCGCGAGAGCGTCACGACGGCGCGCTCAGGGGTGATCGACAGCCATTCCGGCAGCTTCTTATCAGTTGCTTGAGTCATCTGAATCTATTCCCTTAGAGGCCGAGTGCAGTGCGCACTTCGGCGAGCTGGTCTTTGCCGTCGATCACCTGAACGCCGGCAACCATGTCGATTTCGTACATCAGGCGGCCGTCGATTTCGAGCTTGTAGTAGGTGACCGCAATCGCGTGCTTGATCTCTGCCGGGTCGCCGGCCTTCCAGTCGCCCAGGTCGACCTCTTTGAGCCGGCCGCGCAAGGTGGCGACAACAGCAGTAATCGCCCCCTTCTGCCCCTTGAAAGCAGCCCGAAAAGTGGCATTGAAGGCCGTGCCATCGGCCAGGCCGAAGTGCTTCAGCGACTCACGGCGCACGCCCTTGGTGACAAAGGACGCCTCCATCTTTTCCAAGCCCTGATCCATCTCGATGGCACCGGCCATGCCGCCGGCTCGATACTCGTCAGTCTTGGTGGCCAGCTTGGGCAGCGTCAGGCTTGGCACGTCGCCGGCAAAGTTCACCCCGTCGACGAACAGGTTGGTGTTAAACAAAGTTTGAGGAATCATTGACTAGGCCCCTTAGGCTGCTTCAAGAACTTCGGTCATCCATTGATCGGTGACTTCGAAAAGGAAATTCGGGTTTTCAGCCGGTGGCACGTCGGTGAAGCGAATGCGCCAATAGACTTTGCCCTCGGCGATTTGGCTGGGCGTGTTCAGCTCGGTGTCCGGGAACACTTCGAAATTGATAATCGCGCCCTGGGCTTTCAGGTCGCGCATGAACGCATCCAGACCGTTAGTCACATCACTGACGTAAGTCTTGGTGATCGAGCGGTCAACGGCCCACTTGTGACTGGCTTGAACCGCATCCATGAGGATGAACAGCGTGCGAACGCGGGTGACGAATGCCCACTTCGGATCGCTCGACAGCGTGCGGTTACCCCACAGGCGGTAGCCATCGTCGCGAATGAACGTCGCGATATTCGCGTTGTTCAGCAGGTTGGCCCGGCACGTCTCGTCGCCGTCCAGGTACTCGACGGCGCGGGTCGTGCCAGTGATGCCGGTTAACTCCTTGTTCGACGGCGACGCCCAAAAGCCGTATTCCGCATCAGTCCAGGCGAACAAGCCCGCCGCCCAGGCCGAACCCGGTGCATCGACCGTCTTGCTGAGGCCGGTGTCCCAGTACTGGACGCCCGGGTCGACCATGAACAGGTTGCGACTGCCGAAGTTCTCGGCGTAGGCCATGGCAGCCTCATCGGTGGTGCCAGGCCCGTCGATGATGCCGATGGCCCGCAGCTTCTGCGCCAGGCTGTCGAGCGCGGTGGCCACCGCTTGCGTGGCCGTATGGCCCGGCGCGATCAGCAGCCGCGGCTGGGCGTTGAACAGGCTTTTGCCATCGAGCAAGGCCTGTAGGCCGGTACGCTGACCCGAGGCCAACACCCCGCCAATGATCGCCGAGGTTTGCAGCGCGGCGTCTTCCAGCTTGGGCACGCCGATGGCGACGATTACCGCCTTGGCCTTGCTGTAGATCGCCTTACAGGCCTTGGTGATCGCCGAATCAGCACCAAAAGCGGCAATGGCTTCGCGCTCGGTGGTGATCAACTTCAGCTCGCCAGCCTTGGCGGTGCCACCCCCGAGAACGCCCGGGGTGAAGGTGTCGCAGAGGCCAATGATCGAAGACGACGGCAACGAAATGGTGCGCGCACCGGTCTTGACTTCGGTGGTCGTAACGCCGTGAAAGAAACTCATAAAGCTCAATCTCCAGAAACGAAAAAGCCCCGCATGAGCGAGGCTGCGAGGGATGTTCGTGTTACGCGTAACGGAAAAGAAAACGCCCCGTCAGTGCGGGGCGTTTATTGGAGCTGGGGGATCAGCCAAGGCGGGGCCGCAGGACGGTGATCAACAAGCGGAAACTCGTCACCTTCTGGCCAGTTTCGAAGCGCCCGACGGAACGCTTGCAGCTCGGCGTATTGCTCGGTGGCAAGGGTTGTTGCTCCGCCCTCATCTTCCAGCTCGTCGCGGTGCCGCGCCACCAAGCTGTCGGTTTGCGATAGCTGGGCATCGCGCCATGCTCGCTCAGCTGCAGCTAGTGCTTCATTCGATAACCCAGGGCTATCAACAACGAGCGGCAAGCCGTCCTCGCCGGGCACTACGACCTTACCGGCCGGGAGCGGCTCCGCAAACAGATCCCGGTATACATCATCCGAAATCGACAGCGCATCATCAGGAATCTCGGCGTGAAACCCCTTGCGATAGCCCCCCCCCGTTGAGGCTGAGTACAGATACTTGCCCATGTTTAATTCCCTATAGCAATGTATGAAAGCACCGGATTAAGTCCCGATTGACCGCAGGCGTAGTACCAAGACGCACCGGCTTGACTGCGGCCCTCGACCGACCAATTTGTAAAGCTATTTGCGGCAATACCAGTAATGATCGATCCACCGACCCCCCTCACCGCATTAGGGAAGGCCATTGGCCAAGCAATCGGCGTAGCCATGTGCACGTTAGCTGTGCCGTAAGTCGGGGCAAACACCGTGCCCCACTGAATGATCCACCCGCCAAGCCATGTCGGAAATGCAATGTAGCCGTTGGTTGCCAAGCTGATTGCAAACCCTCGGCGCAGCTTTTTAGGTGTGACAATGGTCGTGTCATCCAAACCCTCGTTGACTTGGGCCTGAGTCGCGACCTTAACCGTCCCCTGATTAGTTTCCGTGGCTTGGGCGGCCAACGTAACCAGCGCGGCGACATCAATGTTTCCCTGATTGATCGGGGCGTTCCAGGCCTTGATGCACCACATAACCGAGAGGTTACGCGTGCGCACGGCCCTGCCGGTGTCAACGTAGGACGCAGTATTCGTCGTGACGCTCGGCTGACAGACCGTCAGATCTCGAGTGATCCGCCCGGCCAGATCCTCGTCCTGAACTGAAGACGCCAACCGATTAGGCGTAGATAGTTGGCCCAATGTGTCATAGAGGTAGGAAGCGCCCTGATAGGTGCCAATACCACGCCCTGCATCAATACCGCGCCCATGATCCCAGCCACGCAGATACTCGCCGCGCGACTCAGGCAGGCGGAAATTGCCGGCGCCCTCATCGCCCTTGTTGAACGCAGCTCCCAAGAACGTCGCAAGATCCGGATAGACCGCAATGCTCTTTATGCTGCCATCGATCTCCAGAAACCCGGGCGGAACCTTGTTCACCGGATACGCCACCATAGTGCCGACAGGCAACGCCGAGGCCTGGGCAATCATCGACTCGACTTCGGCCTTGGTGTAGCCGTCCTTGATGCCCATCCCGGCCAGCGTGTCAGGGTTATCGCCCGACACCACAAGCCCGCGATCGCTGACCTTAATCCGCGTGAATTCGCCGGGGGTTTTGTTCTTCGGCAGCACTTCCAGAATGGCCGCTTCGACGTAGGCCCGCGAGGCCAGCACAATCGCCGGATCGATCTTGAGTGTGATGTTGCCGGTGCTGCTGACAATGAAGTTCATCCGCACGATTTGCGTGCGGCCCGAGCCCTGCGACAGCAACGGCTTGAAGCTCGGCGCGCAGTTGGCCACCGCCACCAGATCGCCATCCGCATCGTAGAGGCCGATTTCGCGAATCCACTTACCGCCCTCATCGGCCGGAATGATCTGCTCGGCGATGATCACCGCCGGGTTGACCGGGTCGATCTTGAGCTGGTTCAGCGGCTTTCGGCGCCACTCGTTGAGTAGCTTGGGTTGAGTCGGAGACGGAACCGGGTTAGGCGGGTTTTCCACCCCGCCCGGGTTGGCATCCCCTACCCCCATTTCGGTGATCTTCCAGGGAATGCCGAGCGCGTCGGCGTTCGCCTGTTTTGCCATCCCCACGTTCGTGAGGATCGCAAAAAACTGCGAATTCGCATCAATCATAATAAACGTCCAGGGTGTCTATGGAGTGTTCGCGACCGACCACACCGAAACGACCCGTGACCTCGATGTCACGCATCACCGGCGGGTAAACGTCGATTTCGTCGCCCTCGTACAGGGAAACGGCAATATTCAAATCGCCTTGGGTTTCCAGGCTGATCGCCAGCCCCGTCAGATGCCGAGTAACCGGCTTGGCGTCATCGATCAGGCGCTCAAGCTCCTGATACATTTCTTCGGTGATACCAGTGTCGAGCACGCCGACCTTTAGCGCGAACGTGCCCGGGATGCCTTCCGGCACCGTCTTGAACCACTCGATAATCTCGATCAGGTAGCCCAAGGGCTCGACCACCCGACGCAACGCGCCGATGGTCCCTTTGTGGGCATGGATGTAGTAAGAAGCCTTGATGGCGGCGCGCTTGGTCGCCTCGGTCCATCGGTAGTCCCAGCGATCCACCGACCAGGCCCACGCCAGATGCGGCAGCAAATGCACCGGGCAGGTATCGGCGTTGTAGAGGTCGCGCAGCGGGATAATCGTTTTCTCGAAAAAAGCGGCCTCCATGGCCCGCTCCAGTTGCGTGCTGTTGATCGGCAGTAGGCTTTTCATATCAGCCCGCCAGCTTCACGGTGTAGTCCGTACAGAACGCCGCCTGAGCCTTGGACGGGGCCAAGTCCTGCCAGCCAACCAACTCAACCCGAGAAACACCGGCAACGTGCAACTGAGCGTCTACGCCGGACCGTGCAACCTCAACGCCCAGCCGCTTGCGCGGATTGATCCAGGCCGCCAATCGACTTTTCGCCTCGGCCAAACTGGCATCCGCTTCGGGGCCGGCGCTGGCCATGTGCAGAATCGCGTTAATTTGGTAGCGGATCACCTGGGCGCTCTGCACCGTCACCCGATCACCCAATGGCCGCACGTTTTCGTCATTCAGCGCGGCGGCCACCGTGGCCAGCAGCTCCGACGACGCCTCGCCTTCCCCGTCCAAACCCAGCACCGTTACCGTAACGCAACAAGGCGCCGGACTTTCGGCCGTGGCATCCGCCACCAATCCCGAGGCGTTACGCGCGTGCAGGATGTAGCTGTTACGCGGGCCGGCCGTGGTCAGCCCCTCATAGGCCAACTGGATGCGCTCACGATATGGGTCGTCTTCTTCTTTGACTTCCGGTACCGGCGGCACTGCCAGCAGATCCTCGGCCTGAATCACCAGGCGCGGCAGATTGACATTCGCCCCCAGGTGATCGAGGTCGCCGCGAATGGCATGCGCCAGTAACAGCCCCTTGCCAGCGTCATTGACCCGGGCGCGGTTGCCGACCTTGATGTAAGCAGCGACCTCCAGCACCTTAACCACCGGATCGCTTTCAAGGGCGGCGGTCCAGTTGCCGCCCATGTACCCGCGAAAGACACCCAGCTTTTCCTGATACATCTCCTCGAAGTCCAAAGGCTCCAACACGGTCGGCGCCGGTAACGACGACAGATCCACGATACTCATACGGCTACCTCCAGCGTGACGCCGTCGCCCCGGTACTGCCCGACGATTTTCAGGTTGATTTGCCCGCCGATAACGGAAATGACGCGCACCTGATCCAGTTTCAAACGCGGCTCCCAGCGTCCCAGGGCGCGGGCGACTTCCGCCTGTACGGCACTTTTCCAGCCCTCATTAACGGGCAAGTCAACAAACCGCCGGAGCTTGCTGCCGTACTCCAGCCGATGCCGGCGGCTGCCCAACGGCGTGCCCAAAATGTCTGGAACGGATTGCCGCAAGTGCGCGATGCCGGAAATGGGTTGGCCGGTGTGGCGGTCCATTCCGATCATCTACGTCACTCCTTAAACGGTTCGAATTCTTCGTTGGTTTTCAGGAACTTGACGGCATCGAGGTCGGACACCGGAACCTCTACAACCGCCTTGTTAACCGGTAAGGTGCGGTCGGTACCGGGAACGATCAGCAGCCGCGACGTATAGACCTTGTCGCGAAACGTCAATCGCTCCGGTGTCGTTAGCAGTAGCGGTTCCCGCATCGGTGATGCAGACACCTGTTCCTCGGTGACAAGCGTGTCAACGATCTTGGCCATGTGTTTCTCCAGGCATGAAAAAGCCCGCACTGGGCGGGCTGTCGTGAGTTGAAATTAATGCGAGTGGTGGTTGCTATTGCCACCGGCGTCGATGATCGCGCCGGCACTGGTGATGCCCTTCGTGACGTGTAACGCGCCGTCGATCATTACCGCCGCTTTCAGGTTGATGTTGCCGGTGGTCACGTTCACGGCGCTGTCCGTGATGACCGCTTCCGTGCTGGCAACCTTGATGCTCACCGTGCCACTGGGCATGGTGATGCTGTAGCTCTTGGCCTGCCAGTCGTAGATCAGCGAACCGCCATCATCAAACCGCCAGACTTCCACATGGTCGCGGTTATCTGGTGGGGGACCGGCACTACCGTACAAGCCAGGGATAAACGTGCCTTGTGACACGTCACCGCTGGTACTGATCAACGCCCCCTGCTCGCCCATGGACGGCGCCCGCCAGTGCCTGGCCTTGCCGGCGGCGATGCTGTACCAGCGCACCCAGGCGCTGATCCACTCGCCATCGGATACGCGACACACCGGCGGGGAGGCAGCCAGATCGACAGCCACCACAAAACAATCCTTGACCACTCCCGCGAGCATGCGGTCATGCTGGGCGGTTGCGTAACTCACGGCAGATCCTCAGGCTTAAATGGGCCATCACCCGGGTCAACGTCGAACACCAGCATGCCCGGCGGCTGATCAGGCCAAGGCCACTCCTCGAGGCCGAGGTACACCTGTTGAGTCCACTCCACCAGCCAGACGGTGTAGCCATCCAATACCGGCTGGGTCCAGTCCTGCTGGGCTTGCACGAACTCGGCCGGATCGACCGGCAACCCCCACGTCTGTGCACGCAGCAACACGGCAAGCTGGGTCGCCAATTGCACGGCCTGTTGATGATGGTGCGGCTTGATCGGGTCGACGATGATGCGGGCCTCGAACTTACAAACCAGGGAGGTTTCGCCAGTGCCGATATCGGTACCCGGTTCGATCTCGGCCAGTTCCAGAAACACCGCTGGCAACAGCACGCGATCTGAAACGTTCGGCCAGGCTGTGACAGCCTGAACGCCCGGCAGGTGGGTACGCAGATGCTGTTCAACCGCCTGATAAAGTTGGTCCAGGCTGAAGGGTTCGTCAGACATTGCCTATCCTCTTGAGGTACTTCTGCAGCTCAAAGTTGAGTTCTTGTTTGAGAATCGCCAGCAGGATCTCATCTGCCTTTTTGACCCAGCTTTCGAAATGCGGCCGGGCTTGTTCCAGCGACACCTTGGCCTTGGCCAAGGGGAAGCGACTGCCGTGTTCGGCGACCCACCCGGAACTCGGCCCCCGACCGGGAGATACTGTGCTGTCCGGATAGTCGTCCGCGTTAAAGTGCTTGCTGGCCGTGCGAATCCAGATATCGGGCTTGTTGCCGTAGACTTTCTTCAGGAACGCCCCCTGGTAACGCCGCCCCGCCACCGACACGCCGCTGCCGGTCTGTCGTGCTCGGCCGATCCGGCTGGACTCGATAGCGTTGAGCCCAAACCACAGCTTGCCGCTCGAAGCCCCGCCGGACACCGGGTAACTGCGCAACCGCTGACGCACCGCCGCAACGGCAATGCGTTCTTGCCGGCTGACGGCTCGGGCGATGTGCGTGCGCAACCTTCCCAACGTCTTGTTGATCGCGCGCCGGTGCGCCGTTGCCGCAGCCTTGGGTACCAACTTGGCAAAGTCCTGAAACGCCTGAAGCTCCGTGGCCGAGGACTGGATGGAGATCATCCCGCCGCCGGCCGAGGGTTTGAAATGGCTACCAACACTCATGGGCGCATCCTCAGAATCAAGGCGACCAGGCCGTCGCCGCTCGGCTCCAGCTGAAACAAGTCGTAGTCGCCACCGCCATCCAACGCCGGCAATTCGATACGAACCAACAGGCCCGGCTCCAGGCCATGCGAATCGCTGACGCGGATTTCGAACCGAGGCTCACGGAGCCCGGTGTTGAGCTTGCCGAACTTCGGCTGCAGCCAGGGCGCGGCAAACATTCCGAACACCGGTTCTTCGCGACCCTCGATCCGTGCGGTGTCGCCCAGCGTTTCGAACACCACCGCGTCGACCTCGGCGACCAGGTCGCGAAAGCCCACGGTCAGAGCTCCAGCAGGATCTGGGCACGTGGTCGGGTGCACAGGTGCAGCGGGTTGGACTGGGCTTCACCGGCCATGCCTTTGTTGAACGGCAGCGGCTCGATCATGCTGTAGTACGGGATACCCTGGGTGTTGACCGTTTCCATGTAGTCAGCCGGTGCGAACACCGAGATGTACAGATCCGGCACACCCTCAGGGACCAGCAGCGCCTTGTCGTCGTGGACGAAAGACACACCAGCGACTTTGCCACGGTAGCGCTCCCAGATAATACCGCCGAATTCGAAGCTTTCCCGGGCGTCGCCCCGCAAGGCTGCCGCCTGCTGGCTGTTGAGGTAGGTCTCTTTGACCGACTTGTGAACAATCAGCTTGTTCCAGAAGTTTTTGCCGCAGAAAGCGCGGGAACTGGTGCTGGTCACGCTGCCAAGGGCATCTTCTTGCATATCCAACGCTTCGCCGCATTTGACCCGCAGCTCCGTGCTCGGGTCGGCCAAGCCCATGGACAACTTCTGACGCTGCACACCGAAGCGGTCATACAGGTCCAGCAGCACCGTCGAACCATCGGCATCGAGAATCAGGCCATTCAGTGCACCCATCCGCTGGAATTCATGGGTCGCGTCCAACTGACGGCGCGCTTTGGCCAGACGGGTATTGACCACGTCTTGCACCGCTTGCAACTCAGTGCGGGTACCGAAGGCGCGGATGCCCTGGATCTCGTCGGCCTTGATGGTGAAGCGCTCCGGCAGGTGCACGGTGTTGAACGGGATCAGGTTGCGCTTACTGGCCGCGACCACCAGGCCAGAGCCACCCCGTTCACCGGCAGGCACCAGTGCGAGGGTGTCGCCGTCCTTTTCGATTTGCACGGTCAAGGTGGTGATGCCTTCCTCGCTGAACAGACCCAGGGCGCTGATGCGGCCCGGCAGGTAGGGTTGATCGTTGAGTGCAGCAGTCAACGCGGTAACGGTAAACGCTTCGTCGTCAAAAATGGCGATCTCGGCCATGGGTACTCTCCAGAAATGAAAAAACCCGCTCAAAGCGGGTTGGGTAAACGTGACTGACGGACTTAACGAACGATCAGGAAATGGGTCGCCAGATCCTTTTCGGCCTCAGGGTCAAGTCCGGTCAGGTGCGCTTCGCTGACTTCAGCCAAACGCACCACGGCGCGACCACGACGCACAATGTCCGACTCGCCCAGTGGCCCGTAAAGGATCGCCACGGCAGACTGGGTACCGTCTTCGGCGGTCGGGTGATACGGCGCGAACTCACCCGTGGCCGTCACCCAACCGAGGACTTGGCCCGGGTTCAGCGCAGGGCCTGCGGCAACGTTGATCGTTTCCCGTGAAATGTTCCCGGCGCCCTCGGACAGCAGGAACTCACCCCCGTGGATCGGCTCTTTTTTGATGGTCATTGTCTTGCTCCTTTCGCGCCGTGCGCAGTTCCGGACTGAGCCGCTTGTCGCGAAGCCCAGATCGAGGTTGGATCAGGTTGTTTGGCCAGCACCTTGGGTGCTGGGTCGTTGTCCAGCGGCAGACTGTTGTCGATTTCAAAGCCCTTGCCACTGCTGACAATCTTGTCGAACAGTCGCGCTCGAACAGCCGCTGCATCCAGCCCCGCTGAAACGTACTCGGCACTGAATTCCGGTAAGCGCGCCGCCACGCAGAGGTCATTCACCGCCTTGGCGCGTGCCAGGCCAGCCAGAACGATCTCTTCGCTTTCGAGCTGGGTCGAGCTGAGCAGCGGCTCGACCAGGTTGCTAATGCCCGCCGCCGTGCAGCGCTGGGTGATCATCAGTGCCAACTTGGCCGAGTCGACCACCACCGGCACCAACGGCGGATCGATCGGCTCCAGGTCCGGATCTGCTTCGGGTGGTTCGTCGAGTTGAGCCAGCAATTCGGCCGGCGCGTGCTGGTAACGCTGTAGCACACCACCCTGGCCGAGGCAGGCCTTGACCTTGATGCCGTCGCCGACTTCATCGGCCAGGCCCAGCTCTACCGCTTCATTGGCGGTGAGCCAAGTTTCAGCGGCGACCAGCCGACGCAGTTCGACCTCATCGATGTCCGGCGCCTTTGCCTTGTACGCCGCAATGATCGCCTCCATCGTCTGATCAAGGACGTCGGCCACTTTGCGAAAGTCTTCGGCGTCCCCTGCCGCATAGGTCCAGGGGTTGTGGATCATCAGCATCGCATTGGCTGCGATCACGACCTTGTGCGCGCCGCACACCGCCACGCTGGCCGCACTGGCGGCCAATGCATCGATACGGCCGGTGCAACGCTCGCCCAGACGTGACAGCGCGTTGTGCATGGCGAGCCCGTCAAACAAATCACCGCCGATGCTGTTGAACGCCGCGATCACCTCCGAGGTGCCGTCGTCCATGGCACGCAGGTCCTGCACGAACTGATTGGCGGTGATACCCCAGGCGCCGATCTCGCCATAGACGAAGACTTCGATCACTCGCTCGGCGGCCTCGCCGCTGGCCTGCACGGCATACCAGGTTTTGTCCTGAACCTGCACCTGCTGGCCTGCCCGGTTGTAAACGCGCGGTCGCGCTTTCTTGCTCATGGTTGCTCCTTGTCGTCGGTTGTTTCGACGGCATCCAGGGTGTTGTAGTTGAGGCCCAGTGCTGTGGCCCGCGCCAGATCGGCGGCGTTTTCCTGATCGACCGTTTCGGCGTCGTAGCCGGTGCGCAGAACCATCTCGCTGCGCGAGGCAAAGCCGGCCTGCACTTCCATCCGTCGAGCCTGAACATCCTGTACAGGTTGGATGTAGGCCCAACCTTGCGGCACCCAACGGGTACGCAGGTAGTCGCGGCGCTTTTGCGCGTAATCGCCCAGCACCAGGACACCGGACAACACGGCCATGTCCATCCAGGCCGCCCGCACAGGGCGGCAGAGCTGGTGGACATACACACTGAATTGCAGTTGTTCCAGGCGGCGTCGAAACTCGTTGAGCACCACACGTAGCGCCCGGTCGTTGATCCCACGCATGTCGCCGGTGAGGATCTCGTAAGGCGTACCAGAACCGGCAGCTGCGGCCATCAGTTGCTGCCGCATGAAGTCCGGATAGTTGTTGCCCGCATCCGGTGGTTTGGAGAACTCCACCTCTTCACCCGGCCCCAGCTCCTGCATGGTGCCGGGCTCCAACGCGACCATCGGCGTGAAGCCATCGCGATCCGGGTTAAGCGGCGCGCCGGTCACTGGATCTCTGGGAACCGGCCCAGACTCTGGCGTGGGCCGTTTGATAAAGCCGGCAAACAGGTTGGCCACCTCCTGGCGGAACAACACCGCGTCATCGTAGTTGTCGAGACTGCGCAGACGCTTGAGCACCGGTGACAGGCGCGGAACCCCGCGCAGTTGGCCGGGTTCGACCGGCTCAAAGATGTGCAGCACCTGGGCCGCCGGCACGCGTACCAGCTGGTTGTAGCCTACGTTCAGCGATGCCGCATCGCGTGGATGTGACAGGTACATCCAGTACGCCACCCGCTTGCCGCCGGGGTTGAACTCGATCCCGGCGCGGATGGTGTTACCGGTTTTGGTGGTTTCGTACTTGTCATGCGGCACGAACTCCGGCGCCAGAATCTGGAGCTGCAGCGGAACCGCCAAGCCTTCATCCAGGCTCCGAGGACGCAACCGCACAAAGCACTCGCCCGAGGTTTCAACCGTGCGCGCCACCAGGGCTTGCTGGCCGTAGAAGTCGGTACGCTCATCCGCATCCGATTCATCGACCCAATCCGCCCAGAGCTCCTGCAGCAGTTTGCGTAAAGCATCATCGTCGGTCGTCGGCCGAGGGGTGATGCCCGTGCCTATCAGGTTACTGACACGCTTGTCGATCACGTTGAAGGCGTACGGGTCATTGCGAACCGCTGCCCGGGAGCGGGAGCGCAGGTTGCGCAATGCCGGGGTGTTGATGCTGTTGATCCCGTTGTCGGGAGCATCCCAGCCAGCGGAGCGGCGGCCCTCTCCGGCGCCTTCGTAGCTGGCCTTGATGTTCGACGGCAACACGAATCCGTTACGGGTCAGCGTCGGATAACGAGCCATTAGAGTCCTTTGCCTCCGTGGTACAGCCGAACCGCACGCGAACGTGGCCCGGCGGCGCTGGCCAAGGACGAACGAATCTCTTCGCGAGCCTTGAGGAGCTCATCGACCGTGCGGTACTCCACGGTGCGGTCGGTATAGCGCACGACTTTTTCACCACGTGCGATGGCCGCCTCAACTGCATCGAGGTGCTTCTGGGTAAATGACATATCAGCGTCTCTTCAGGTAACCGCTGCTGGAGCTGCGGCGTTGAGGTGGTGTTGCTGCTGGTCTCGATTGCACGACCGGAGCAGCGATTGACGGAGCCGGTTGCGCGACAACGGGCGCTGCTTGATCGGCACTGCTGACCCGTTCGCCTTGAACGGGCTTGATGCCCAGGGCTTCGTCAAACAATCCGGACTGTGCCAGGGACTGACGCACACGCTCCCAGTCGTGTTCCTTGTAGCGATTCAGGCCCAGGTAATGCGCCATAGCCAGGCAATACACCATCAGGTCGAGCGCTTCGTTGCGCTCGGCCTTGCCTTTGACCCACTCGATGCGCTTGTGACCGCGCACGTAGCGGGCGACCTTGCGCTCCGCGACGCACTGGTCAAAGAAGTCGTCCGGCAGGTCATTGGCGAAGTGCAACGCGCCCGGCCCGGACTCGAACGGGTAGCGGTTGTAGATCCAGTCCTTCGCCGTGTCGGTACCCACGAACCAAAGCTCGGCACCGTTGCGTTCGGTCTGGCCTTTCCAAGTCACGTCGACCATGGACGGGCGTTGAGCAATGACCGGCTTGCCGGGTTTGCTCGCTCCCTTGATTGCGAACACATTGCGCCAGCGACGAACGCGGCAGAACTGGTAGACCTCATCGGTGTGGTGACCACCGGAGTCGACGGCCACCGCGAGAATGCCAAGACCGACACCGCACGGATGGCGATATTTAGCCTTGAGCAATTCATCCAGCGCCGCCCAGGTGCGGTCGTCTGCAGGATCGCCCGAGACCACCTGATAATCCACGACCCAACGCTCCATGCCGACGCCCCAGCCCATGGCCATGAACTCCAGACGGTTGGCCTGAACGTCGACGGCACCGGTGATCATCATCACCGCCGCCGGCAGCGAGCCGAGGGTGTAGCCTTCCAACCGCGCCCGCTGTCTGAGCACGTCCGCTTTGGTCTGCTCTTGAGCCGCATCCCAAACCTTCGCCAAACGGGTGTTATAGAACACCTGCATGGGTTCAAGATCGCCTTTGGCCTGGGCCTTTTTGGCCTTCTCGTATTGCTTGGCCAGCGACTTCCAATCCATCCAACCCAACGGCGAATACAACGCGTTGAGGTGGAAGCCTACCGTCTCACCGTCACCCTCGGCGTGGGCGCGCCACTCGCCTTTGGCGAGCATTTCACCCTTGTGGTACTCATCAATCAGCACGTCACAGTCCATTCCGGACGCCGCACACTTGTAATGCACTACGCTAAAGTCGGCCGAGTAGAGAAGGTTTTCCCACTCAAGCACCTGCATGTGACCACAATACGGGCACGGCACGTAGTAATGACGCTGGTCACTACCGTCGAACAGATCAGAGATTCGCGAGGCGCCCTTGATCGTCGGCGAGCTGGAGAAATAGAACTTGGCGTTGCGGCCAAAGGTGCTGCCCCGGGTTTCCGCCAGCTCGATGGGATCGCCCTCCTCGCCGATGTCGACTTCCCAGCGGTCGATCTCGTCGCCGTAAACGTAGCGCGCCGATAACTCCGACAGGTTGGCCGCCGATCCGGCGGTGGTGACATACAACGTACCGCCCTCGAACTCCTTGGTATCCATGGTATTGCGCGAGTCCCGCGACCGGTTGGCCGCCACTCGCTCCCGCAGTACGGGCGTGGCCTTGATCGTTTTGCCGATCCGCGACGACACCCGTTTGGCCAGGCCGAGGCTGGGCAGCAGCGCCAGGATGTTCGACGGCGCCATGTGCATCAGGCCGCCGATCCAGTTCAGTCCGATCTGGGTTTTCATCAACTGCGACGCGACCATGGTGATCACGCGCTTGCAGGGGTGAGCCGGCGACAGACAACGCATAGGCTCGCGGGCATACGGCGTGCGCGAGGTGCGGTACTGGCCTGGCTCAGCGGCACCGGTGTCACGCGGAATCCGCATGTACTCGTCGGCCCACTGATCGATCCAGACGTCCGGGTCGGGCCGTAGCCCACGGAAATACGCCTCGCGGTACACCTCTGCACCGTCAGGAATTTCCGTGGGCATGGGCTTAACTCGTGGTCAGTGCGTGTTCAAGGTCCGCTGAAGACATGCGTTCGGCGTCTTCCAGCGAGCGGCGAATAGCCGCCGTGAGGTGTTTTTCGATTTCCCAAGGGTCGGTCATGGATGCCAGTTCGGGAGCCAGTTGTGGAGGCATCCCCAACAGTTGATCGCGCAGCATGCGACCGGCGTTGTAGGCACCTGTCTGAACAGCCGACAGAGCCACCAGCGAGCCCTTGGCCTTGTGCAACTCGATCTCGGCGAGCTGCGCCAGGTTGTGCTCGCGCAGTGCGCGGGCCTTCTGGAAGTCGGGGAGCTGCCCCGCAGGGGTGATCGCGAGCGGCGGCGCAGCCGTTGAAGTCGGCTCGGCCTGACTGGATAGCTGGCTGTAAACGTCACGCTGAAGCCGGTCCTGATGGTGGCGGTCAGCGACGGCGATCTTGCTGGGGTCAGCGGTGTCGCGAATCAACGCTTCGCTAGCCGTTACATCGACCTGTTTACCATCGGCGCTCAGCACCAAGCGGTTGTTGTTTTTCAACCAGGTGATGTAGCTGGGCGCCCTGCCGATCCGAGCCGCGAAGGCGCTCTTCGACAGGTACGTTGGTTCTGTCATAAGCCCTCCTTTCAACGGCTTTTCAATGGGAACCTTTCAATTTCAATGGATTGAATTTCAGTAAGCTGGCAACCCTGCCGCTAACACTTTCCCGCGGGTTTCCGACCCCGTACCCCTCAAATAACCCCAGGGTCCCCGGCAGATTTCGGCGCCCCAAACCGGTGCATTACCCCTGCTCACCACTAACCGGTGGCACTTCGGAAACGCCCAGCCGCTTGGCAGCCCACCGCTCGTAAAGACCGATGGCGACATCGGCGCCGGCCATCGCGGTCAGGCAACCTAAGCTGCCGGCCGTCCAGATCGTCATGCCCGCGCCGATCATCAGCATCATCGCCGACACGCCGCAGACAATGCAGGCCCCGGATCGAAGTGCCAGGCGCCGCAACAATGCCCAGCCCCGCGCCCCGTCTTTATCTGCTCGCCACATTTCACCGGATACGCCACCGACCAAGGCCAGGACGATCACTAACCAGATCGGCATCTCTGCCAGCGCTTGCTGCTCATTTGTCATGTTGTGCCTCAAGTGGAAGAGCGTGCCAAACACAAAAAGAAAACCCCGCCGGAGGGCAGGGTTCTCAGTGTCGTGGCGCTTGCCAGGACGGAGTGCACAGCACGTGCTCGGGGGAAGCGCCGAGGCGCAGAATTCATATCTTGGTGACTTTTTACCCCCAGAGTACGGAACCGAAAAGAGGGCATTTTCGGTTAACCGACTCGACGCAACTTTGACGCAACTTTGAGGAGACTTTGAGGTAAAACGCCCCGACCAGCGGTAAGCCACTTGCGTGCATCTTTGCGTTCGGCCAACACCTCAAAGAGTCGCACATGAAGACTGTGCACAAGGTCGTAGTATGTTTGCTTCGCTTTGGACACATACCCCAGCTCATGCATCTGCGAAATCCAAGTCGGTGCCGGGTCGTCGCCATAGCGCAAGACCGCCAATTGCTGCAGCCTTTCTCCCCGTCCATCTTGTCGGGCGATCTCGGAAAGAGCCGCACCGACTTCCTGAGCAACTGCATCAGGCCCCGCACCAGCCCCCATAATGATCCGAGATCCGGGAGTGCCGCGCGGTGCACATCCGCCCCACTCGATGATCGTTGCCATCGGGCTACCCATGCCACCCACCTCACCATTACGCCGAAGTTGCTCGCCCCAGTGCTTCAGCAGCACTTCCATTGCCTCGATCATCGCCCTATCCCCCGAAAAACCGAACCCAACACAAAAAAACCACCACCCAACACAAACCCAACACAACTAAATCCCTTTAAAATCAATATCTTTAACAACATTGTGTTGAGTGTGTTGGGTTTGTTGGGGTTTTCTGCCATCGCATAAGAAAAAACTCTTCCGGTTGCCAACCATTGAAATAACGTCACGCAGGCGCGCACGCGAAGCCAAACCCAACACACCCGACACAAAGCCCGGAAAGACGCGAAATATAAGGGTCCCAACTGTGCTGGGTAGCCCAAACCAACCCGACACGCACCCAACACACCCAACACACTTTTAGGCGTAGTCATGCGGCAGCCGCCTTGATGTGGTCCCAGCTGTCCACGTGCCAGCCCGCAAGCCGCGCCTTGGCCCGCCAATTGACGACCATCACACCCAGCTCGGCCGACTTCAGTGATGGGGGCGGGGAAGCGTCCTGGTCGACAGGGAAGAAGAACGCGCCGAACTTCCGGTTGTTGCCATCGGTCCAGGGAATCGAGCGCGTCTTGTCCACCTCGGAGCTGATAAACAGCGAAAACTTCGTCTGACTCATCACATGCTCTTTGTTGCGCTGACACCACTCAAGGAACAGCGAATACAAGTCAGTGGACAGACACGGCCCCCACATACCCTGGCCGAGTTCGTTGTACTTCCACAGGTGCAGGAACGTTTGCCACCCGGCCCGACTCAATGCCACCAAACGCTCACGGGCATCGGTCGAGGGCGGTCGCGTCCGCTGGTTGAAGTCACCCAGATCGACCGACAACAACCAACCGTACAGCGCTGCGACACCGCCCTGCTCCAATTCCCGCCCGATCGCCTTTTGACGTTCAACCGGTAAGGTTTCCATAGGCCACATCACCAGCATCCGCCGGTCACTGTCGCTGATTGGCCACGGCAAAATTTCGTTGCTCAGGAACACCGCGTTCATATGGTTGGCCTCCTCCCAACCGTTGATGAACTTCGATTCCATCCGAACCGTTTTACCCGTGACCAAGTGTTTGATCTTGCCCACCTGGTTGTAACGCTGATCACGACTCACCACCTCTTCAAATACCGCCCACAGCTTGCGGCTTTGCCAGGCGTTGAAATTGCTCTCCAACTGAGTCTGCCCCACCGTCGCGGCATACTGGCCGTACAGCGCGCCCAACGTGTCGGCAAAAAACAGGCTTTTACCTGAGCCCTCCATAGTCGAGTGCATCAGCACCGCGGTATCCATCTTCGCGCCCAGGTGCTGAAGCGGATAAGCCAACCAGCGCGTTAGCCACCGAGTCGCGTCTTCATCATGGTTACACAGGAACGAAATCAGCCACCGCAAGTTGGCGCAGGCTTCATCGTCCCTGACCGGCTCCAGCGGCAAGCCGTCAAAGGTATTGATGTACACGGCCGGGTCTTTGGTCATCGTCGGGTCAAACACAATGTGCTCGACATCCACCGTGCGCCGCTCACTGCTGTTCAGCCACAGCGGGTAGGTATCGCCCAGCGCCATCTTCACCGCGCCCTCGGCAATGCGCCGCTTCTTCTCTCGATCCCAAACGTCCTTGGTCCCATCGATATACACATAACGATCGGTTGGCGGCATGCCCAAGGCTCCACCCTTCTTTCCCGCCATGCGTCGTGACTGCTCGATATCGCGAACATGGTCATCGGAGATCAATCGTTTTTCCGTATTGTCCAACCACTCCTTGGCCAGCGGCTTGCCCACTCGAGCCTCAAAAGCCGACTTCTTCATCACCCGCGATTGATCGCAGTCCCACACATGCGTTGTGCCCTCAACCAGCGCAAATCGACGCAGCACCTGGTCAATCGTCAGCGCCTCCCCCGCGCCCCCGTCTGGAGCCGGAGCGGCCTCGCTGGGCGCGCTGTCATCGACCTGGCTCGGCTCACTCGGGTCACCAGATGGGGTGGGGGGAAGATCACGCGGATCCGGGCGCGACGAATACTGCATACCCAGCAACCGCGCCGCGTCCTTCACCGCCCGCGCCTGATCGCCGCCATGCTGCAGCAAACAGAACACCTCGAACGCATCGTTCTGATGTCCGTTCGCGAGCGGATCGGCTCCGTGGTGCGAATACACCTTGTCGTCGCTGACCGTCACACCCGGCAGCCCGGTGCTGCTGTGTGGATACAGCCACTTACTGCCACGCTTGATGTAGTCGTGGGCACGCAACAACTCTTCAACGTCGTGGCAGCGATTGAACTCATCGATCACCGACGGCTTGCCTGCCGCTGGCGGTGCCCGCTTGATGACCTTGGCCACCGGCTTCTTCGGCTTGGGCGCCCACGGGCACGCCGCTTCGGCATCGCGTTTGAAGAGGTCCCAGTTTTGCCAGATCGCCAACAGCTCGGTGGTCAGCGTGGGCAAACCGTCCGTGGTGTTCGGCGGCGTTCGCCAGGTGTATGGCTTGCCGGTGCCCGGGTGAATCGACGGCGGGAACACATCCTGCACCGGGCCGGCGCGCAGCTCGAACACCGTGAAGCGCTTGTAGTCCTCGGCTTCTGCCTGTGCCGCCGCCTCACCTGCCGTATCGCCCTGCTCTTTCGCCGCTTTGGCTTTGGCCCCCAGCGCCTTGAAAATCGAACCGTCCGGGTCATTTTGATTCGGCCACGAAAGCGAATGCCGAGTCAGATCAACACCCTCCGGCAGCTTGAACAGCACCCGGAAGCGCAGCGGGTTACCCACAATGGTCGGATACACCACCGCCATCGCATCCAGATCGAGACCCAGCTGCTCGTACAACACGTGCCGCGTCCACTGCACGTCATCCACGTCCAACGAACAGACACGACTCGGCCCCAGCACGACGCCCAGGTTGTGCTTGGGGTTTCTTCGCCAGAATGCTTCGGCAGCTATCGGGTCGGTGATGTAGCCGCCCGGCTTGTTCCAGCCCTTGCCCTTCGGACCTTTCTCTCCGGGCTCTATCGGGACTAGCGCCCAACCAAACGTATCGATGTAGAACTGAGCCCAGTCAGCAGTAGGCAATCCATTGTCTTGATCACTCATCTGCGCCGCTCCCGTAACCCCTGACAACTGACGCAGGTTTCGCAACCCACAATCGTCTGTTGCCGAAGTAACGGGATCGGTTCGTCGCAGTCCTCACAGAACTGCGCACTGACGGCGCTCGCCGGACGCTGACGGCGCTCAAGGGCAAGTTGCAACAGGTAGTCGGCGTGATCGTTAGCCAGGTCGATGACATCAGCCATGTTCATGACCCTCCATCGCCAAACGTGCACCGGCCATGATGCCCAGCACCGCCTGAATGACGTCGACCCCATACTTGGCCAACTCGGCAACCTCGTGAGGCTCCCAAACGTTATCCGCTGCCCCGGCATGCATACTGGAAACAAACTCGCCGGTTCTTTCGAGCAATTTGCCCACTGACTTCAACGCCTGGGCAGTGGCCGGTACCGGAGTCGGCTTGTACCAGACCACTCCCGCCGGACGCATCAATGCATCCAACAACAGTGGGCTTTTGGTCAGCCTGACAACCTCTTCCAGTTCATCGGGACTCAGCCACCGACGTTCCTCGTTGAATTTGAGCTTCTTCTGCAGTTCGTCGTAGTCCATGCACATCGCATGGCCCAGCGCCGTGATGCCGCCGTGATAATCGCGCCCGGCACGATAAAGCGCCTCACGCAAAGAAAGGACCGGGCCAGCGCCCGGCAATAGATCTGTGCGACTCATAACCGTAAATACCCCGTTTACGGCCTAGCCATAGGAAAGGGTACGACCTATCCTACGACCACGACCGATGTGCATGTGCTGTGTATCGTCGTAGCTGGGCTGGGGGATTCTTTGGTGAGAGGCCCCAGCCCGGCACCTTTTTTAAGCTGCAAGTGGCTTTCGGCGACTTCCAACCGGACGAATTTCAACCGCCCGAAGCCCACCGTCAGCTTTACTGACCACTCGGATGTCTCGCTCAGAGAGAATCATTTGAGAAACGGCGCTTTGGGTCACACCGATGACGCCAGCCACTTCAAGCTGGCTCTTACCCTTCGCGAACTCGCGCAAAGGAGTTCCATATTCAACCGTCATTCGCAATTCCTCGGAATGGATGCAGGGCAGAATATTAGTTCGACTCATAAAATCAAGCAAGAAAAAAACACTAACACTCTTTGTCGAATATAAGTGCTACTTCTAGAATCGACGACATGACGAATAAACCGACCTACATTGCTGAAGAAGCCTCACGCCTCAAAAGCATCTACAGAGCCAGAAAAGCGGAAGACCGAAGCCTGAATCAGGAGAAGGTCGCCGAGGCTTGTGGCTGGTCGGGCCAAAGCGCTGTCAGTCAATACATGACAGGCAAGATCCCCCTGAATCTCCCCGCGTTATTAAGCCTAAGTCGTGCGTTACGTTTCGCTCCCGAGAGCGTCAGCCCTCGGCTGGCAGAAACGATGATGACGGCAAATAACGTTCCGATGATAAACAGCCCTGGTACTGGGGACTGGCATCGGAACACCACGGATATGGGACCGGCGGGGAGGCTGTTGCCTGTGATCGGATATGTAAAAGCTGTAGCTTTTTTGAAGGCAGATAAAAGATTTCAAGCAGACGATGCTGAAGAATGGGTAGAAGCAGGCGGACCTGCGGGCCCACGCGCATTCATCTTGCGCGTTGAAGGAAGAAGTATGGAACCCGATTTCAAATCTGGCGATAAGGTAGTGGTCGATCCAGATATGCCTTGGAAGTCAGGCGACTTTGTTGTTGCCAAGCGCACAAGCGATAAGGCTGTCAGCCTTAAACAATTGAGTGAAGAAGGCGGCGAAGCTTACCTGTATGCCACAAATCCTGATTGGCCAGATCGGGTACTGAGAATCACCGAGGAATGGCAGGTTTACGGTCGCGCCCGTAGAAAAATTGTAGACCTCTGACAGCTCGAAGCTGAATATCACCTGAATGAAGCCCGCAAATCGCGGGCTTTTTTGTGCGCGCGGACAAATAAAACAGTAAATATCAGCAATGCT
Source organism: Pseudomonas sp. CVAP#3 (assembly GCF_018986375.1). Taxonomy (NCBI): domain Bacteria; kingdom Pseudomonadati; phylum Pseudomonadota; class Gammaproteobacteria; order Pseudomonadales; family Pseudomonadaceae; genus Pseudomonas; species Pseudomonas sp. CVAP#3. The sequence goes on along the minus strand of NZ_JAHMSC010000010.1, from coordinate 69,621 downwards.
ATTGACAGATTAAAACACTAACACTAATTTTAGTCCCGTATCCCTCTCACCAAAGAGTACGAGACATGCAGTCAACACAGCACAGCAACACCCGCTGCCCGGTGTACCTACACCCGACAGCAATCACCAGCCCCACCGCAGTCGAAGCCATCCAACAACACACCGGCCTGCTGGTGATCATCAACATCGGTCGACCCGCTACCGCCCTTCCTGCCAGCCCTGTCGCAATTGACGACATCGGCCCATGGGGAGGCTACGCAGCATGACACCTCTTCTTATTGGCCTTGCTGGCCGCGCACGATCCGGTAAAGACACCGCCGCCCAGCACCTAGTGAACCATCACGGGTTCCAGTCCTATGCCTTTGCCGATCCGCTGCGCGATGGCCTGATGCACATCCTCAACCTGAGCCCGTGCGACTTCGAAAGCGAACAGAAAGAACTCCCGCTGCCATGGCTGGGCCGCTCGCCACGCGAACTGATGCAGTCCCTTGGCACCGAATGGGGCCGCAACACCGTCCACCCCGAACTGTGGCTGCTACTGGCCGCGCAGAACCTTGACCTACTGGCACGCACTCACGACACCGCACGCGGCTTTGTGGTCAGCGACCTGCGGTTCGAGAACGAAGCAGAGTTCATCCGTCAGCGTGGAGGTGTCGTGATTCATATCTCCCGCGAATCCGCCACGGAAGTGAATCCCCATGTCAGCGAGGCCGGTATCCAACCCGCCTACGACGACCTGACTTTGTGGAACGACTACGCCCTCGAGGACTTGTATGAAGACCTTGACCTCCGGGTAGCCCATCTTCTGCACGCCAGAAAGTCCGCAGCAGCCTGAGGACAGCGCCATGAACCGCACCGTGGACGAAACCGCCGCTTTGCTCGGACTCAAAACCCGCGCCTTCCGCACCAGGTTGCGGGAGCTGGGCATCTTGAACAGCAGCGGCGACCTTGCCAGTCAGCACCGCGACCGTGGCTACCTGTACTCGGACCCGCGCAGCACCTTGATTCCGTCGATCAACCAGTATCGTCATTACTCTGTGGTGATGGTGAAGGAAGACGGCGTGGATTGGCTGGCCAAGAAGCTGGGAATCACCATCACTAAAAAGGACGCCGCCGCATGAAAACCAACTACCTCAACGCTTACACGCAATCGCTCGGCGCCCTGAAGCTGATCCCGATCTACCTCAACTGCCCCGGCGTGATCAGCCGCGCCACACTGCTTGGCGCCTCGACCGAAGCAATCCAGCTGCTGGGAGGCATGCCAGCGCTCAGCACCGAGTTGGCCGAAGTGTTCCGCTGCGTCAATAACGTGATCCACGAAGGTCAGGTCGCCTACGTCACGCCGACCAACTCCCCCGAATACCCTTTCGGCGCCGTTGTCGCTGATGCCGAGGGCCATGTCTGCGCCGCAGGTACGGGCAAAAGCAAAGAGAGCCTGGCCGAATTGATCCGGCTGAAGTTGGGCCACCCATCGGTGGGGTCCGGGGAGGCTGCCGCGTGAGCGAGACCCTCGACCAACTGCGCAAACAGTTCGCCACACCCTGTCCGTCCCTGACGGCCGTTCGCGAACAGTACTTCACGCACATCGCTACCGACCGCTACCTGCTGAGTGAAATCAAGGCCGGTCGCATCAACCTAGTCGTGAAACGACACCACTGCTCGGCCCGTGCCAAACCGGTGGTGTACCTGCACGACCTGGCCGCCTTCCTCGACGCTCAAGCGACGAAGGCGGCAGCCTGATTCAACGGTGGCCCCTGCCGTCCAGGGGCAACAACTTGCATTGAATGAGGCACAGCACATGAGCAAAGCACGTCCCTTCATCGACACCCTGCGCGACATCGAGGCCGGCGGGTTGCTCGATGAACTCAGCGAAACCCAACACCGCCTGATCGATGCCATCCGCCTGACCGGCAAGGGCGGCGAACTGACCATCAAGCTCGTCTACAAGCCAGACGGCAGCGGCCAGATGACCATCAAGGCCGACGTCAAAGCGAAGGAACCGATCCTGTCTCGCGGCACATCGCTGTTCTTCCTGACCTCCGAGGGCAACCTGACCCGTCGCGACCCACGACAACAGGACTTGCCGCTTCGCACCATCAGCGAAGAGCCAGCGCCGGAAAAATTGCGCCACGTCGGCCAGTAATTCCTGTTCCACCAACCTCTCACCACTGCATCACCCAATGGAGCACATCCTATGCAACAAGCACTTCAACAACTGTTCACCTTCGCCCAAGCACTCGGCAAGCCGATTGATCACCCTAGTCTGGCGGCACCCATTGCGCTGCTACCCGACGGGGTAAGCGTCGAAAACCTTGAACACCTGCTGCCGGCTCCCAGCCGCACGCGCCAGAAGCTCACAGTATTGGACGCAGAATCCTTTATTGAATACGTGAACCGCTTCGCCAACCCCGCCACAGCAGTGTTCTGCAACGGTCCGGAAGGCCGCACTTTCGCGGCAGTCATCGACTACCACCAACCGGCAGCCCCTGCCTGGCTCGGTCACGTGGCCACGTACCGTTGCCCGACCACCGTCGAGTGGGGTCGCTGGAAAGAGAACGATCGTAAGCGCATGGATCAAGCCACCTTCGCCGAGTTCATCGAAGAGAACGTCAAGGACATCACCCAGCGCGAAAACGAAGCAACCGACCCATGTGCTGCCGACATGCTGGAAATCAGCCGCACGCTGGAAGCCAAGAAAAACATCACCTTCCGCCAAGGCACCCGCCTCGACAACGGCCAGGTTCAACTGACCTACAACGAAGAAATCGACGGGCGTGCCGGCGAAGCAGGCCAACTTCGCATCCCCGAACAATTCTTCATTGCCGTGAAACCGTTCCTCGGCGGTGACGCCTTCTGCGTCCCCGCCCGCTTCCGCTACCGCATCCTGGAAGGTCGCCTGCAAATGTGGTTCGAACTGGTACGCCCCGACAAGGTGCTGGAAGAGGCCTACAACGCTGTTCGCCAGAAGATCCAGACCGCAATCGGTGACGTGCCGCTGTACGAAGCCACCTTGTAACTGAACCCAAAGCAACACCCCGCCGCCGGCCTCTCACCAATGATCCCGGCGGCGGGCTCTACCGAGGTACACAGCACATGACAGCAATTCAAATCTGCGCACTGATCAGCATCATCATTGCGGCAGCCCTGCTCTACTGGGCCGGCTATCGAGGCGGCTTGGCTGACGGCCGCATCGAAGGAATTGACGAAGGCACCAACAATCAGCGTGCCGAAAACGCCAAAGCCATCTACGAACTTGAAGCATCCCTGCAGTTCATTCGAGCCGATCACCAGCGGCTTGCCCAGCATTGCAAAAAACTCAAGGACAGCACTGTTCTCCGCGAAAAGCATCATCTAATCCTGCTGGAAATCGCCGAAAAACTGCGTATCGCAGCAGAGACCTTCAGTGCGTTTAAAACAGGCAAGAAACTGGAACGGGACTCACGCCTTCTGCGCGACAAAGCTTTAGCCATGGCCGACCTTCTGAAGCCGTCCGCGCCTGGGGTTGCCGCATGACTGCACTTCGACGAACTGTCCGAATTCGCCGTGGACAAATGCCACCCCTCGACCTGATCACGATCTGCGACAAGTGCAATAAGTCACGGGCACACGGCAACCATCAAAAATGCAGCAAGAAGCGCCAGGCGGAAGGCATCGCGCGCCGCGCCCAGGGGAAAGCACAATGAGTGCCGCAGAAAAGCTCGACTTCCACATCACTCCAGGCGCCTGGTTCCGCCAAGACCTGCTGTACCCGGTGTTCGGCCTGAGTACCGAAGCCGTACGCAAGTACCGTACTCGGGGACTTTGGCTTGAGGGCAAACACTGGCGCTACGACCCAGCCAACGTAATCGTCTACAACCGAGCGGCAATTGAACGCTGGATGGAAGGGAAACCATGACTGACAAGATGCCGACCGGCGTTGAGATGAACGGCAAGCAGCTGCGCATATGGTTCATCTTCAATGGCCAACGGTGCCGAGAGCCGCTGGAAGGGATCTCGAAAGTAAACAAAGCAGCCATTGCCTACGCTGACAACAAGCGCCGGACCATCCTAACGGAGATCAAAGAGGGCCGCTTCGACTATGCGGCCCATTTTCCAAACTCACCCAGAGCGGCCATGTTCACTGGCACCGGCGGCCCCTCACTCAAGCGCACCGTGAAGGAAGGCATTGACCGATGGCTGGAGGTTCAGCGCGCACTTAAAGCAACGAGCACGGTAGTCAACTATGTGAGCAAGGCTGTACACGTCAACAATAAATTCGGCAAACGTCGAATCGTCGACATCAGTAAAAGCGACATCGAGTTGTTTCAAGCGCAATTGCTCAAGCAAGGCCTGGCCCCAAAGACAGTGAACGATATCTTCACCGTCGTACGTGGGGTCTGGGCTGACGCCTTCGGCGATGGCATCCTGAAAGCCAACCCGCTCGACAGGATCAGCAACGTCGGATCAGACGTCGACCTGGAACACGCCGACCCTTTCAGCCGCACCGAGATCGAGTTGATCAGCAAAGCGGATCCCGTCCGGCGGGCTGATGCCAGAATGATCGAGTTCAATTGCTGGGCCGGGCTGTCGCTATCCGAAGTCATTGCGCTTGCCGTCGAAGATGTCGACCTTGATGCTGGCCTGGTGCACGTCCGGCGCGCACTGGTCATTGGTGAATTCAAAGTCCCCAAAGAACGCTCCAGGGTGCGAGTCGTCGAACTGATAGACCCAGCTCTTGAACTGATACGGGAGATTGTTGCCGCCGCCAAAGAAGCACCCGCCGTTGATATCACGGTGATTCAGCGCGACAACATCACCTCGAAGAAGATGAAGGTCAGGTTTCTTTTCCATAGCTCCACCAGTGGTTTGCTCTGGAGCGGGAAGACATTGAGCAACTGGTTCACCGCCCATCTAAAAAAAGCGGAAGTCCGCCATCGAGGGGCCAACCAGTGTCGCCACACCTTCGCTAGCCAGATGCTGTCGAGCTACGTCCCGGTTGAATGGGTCGCCCGGCAGCTCGGACATGCTGATACAACGATGGTGAGAAAACATTACGGGAGGTGGATACCGAAGGACACCAAGAGCATGGCGGGTATCGTGTCAAAAATGCTTGGGTTTAGGCACTGAAACAGATAAAACCAGCCCGACGGACGCTTCACGCCGGGCTGAGTCGTCACGACAGAGTCTCGAACTCAGTAGAGCTCATCATTGCCTGACCAGCTGGCAAACGTCCCTTCAATTCTACAAGAAACCTCTGGTTCAACGGAGCAGGGGCTGCATTAACTTTTGTCACAACCGCACTTAAATACTCCTGATCATCACTCTTTCTAATCGAATGTAAATCAGGTAGCAGGTAACGTGGCACATACCCAATAATCTGTGGCTTATCAATGGTTTGTAATTGAATCGCCCATCCAGTGGCTGGGTTGTTAGCCTCAAAACAAACTCTCAGCTTCTCACCGACGGAAAGATTATTCATGGCCACATTCGAGGACTCATGCATAAATCTGCTGCCGTGAATAAAGAACCGGCAGACAAAATCTCCTTCTGGAGATGTGGTAAGAAGCGGAAAAATCTCAAGGGTATCAGTCTGCCTTGCCCCGCCAGAAATTGACAAAATTCTGAAGGGATCAGCTTTATCTTCCAGATCCATACGTTCGACAATTTCTGAAAAGTCAGAACGCCGCGGATTTGGGATCCGATTTGAAAATACAGAAAAAAGCTCGGATGACGTGTACACCTCGCTCAGAACCGGAAAAGCCTCAAGCGGGCTGAATCCGGCGACCGACGTTGCAATTTTGGCTCCTTTTAAATAGCGAAAGGTATAGAGCTCATTGCCATTTTCAGTTCGGTCGAGCCGGCCAATTGGAAACCAACTAGCTTTCGGTGGCGTGACAGAGTCCACCGTGTACCCAGATCTCCATGCTAGAAATAAAGTGTTCATCATCTGATTCCTGTCAGCTCACGGTAGGTATACCTGAGTAGGTCTGCGGTAAATTCCCGGCATGGCTGCTGAATGTAGCCATCAGGAATCTCGTCTAGCAACCTACAGAGCTCGTCAATATCAATCCTCAAGAGCCGCTCAAGCCATGGCGTAATCATTTCCGGCCATTCGCCGTATGCCAGTCTGAGCAGTTCTAGGGGATTAGTCCCTTTTGAACCAGAGGAATTCCAATATATCGCTCCCCTAGCTTTATTTACGTACCACTCACCTCGATTAGCAAGGCCTGAACGCAGCCAAGAATCAATCTTTCCCGGATTCAGCTCCCGTCCAAGCGAGGAAGCATGATCGAAGGATGGACCAATGGAGTGTTTTACGCCATCTTGTTCTCGTGATCGGAAGACACACCAATTTTCATGGTGCCTATCAACATTAACGATCAGCGCATCGAGCGTAACCATTCCACCTATTGCAATTGCTGCCTCAGCCTTCGCTTCACGGGTCGACATCAGTGAAACGGCTGTACTCAGAATATTCTTGAGTGTGTGAGTGCTAAGCCCATAGTTTTTGGCTTGGTCATAGCCCTGAATGGCACCTGCAAGCAATTCGTTACCGTGTACAAGCTCAACCCCGTCTGCAAGCTGGCTAAACTTCCGACTTAAGCAACCAGGCTGACCGTTAAAGCACGCTAGCTCGACATCCGCGCAAGGGACGCCAATGATTTTGGCTATCTCACTTGCCAGTTTTTCAGACCAGTGCTCCCCAGCGAAAAACTCACCAGAAACCCTAGAGTGCTTGAACAGCCAGATCTCTCCGTCTGGAGGAATGGATACCCAAAATTTGGTTTTTGTACCCATCCATTCTTCATCGACAACCCAATCTTCCTGGACCTCGATAACCTTAAACATGTGTCCGCAGGTTCCTTTGCGTGGCCTTTGCGTAGGCAATCGACAGCCACGCAATTTACATGATTGAACGCAATATAGAAGAGCTTCCCCCAATAAACGATCAATGGCCAGGCAAAGATCTTCGGCCATCCGGATTGCGGCGGTCCTGAGCGGTATATCGTCCGGCATTTCTGCCCTAAAAATGCCCTAAACAAAACACCAGAAACGAAAAAGCCCCTGTAATCATCAATGATTACAGGGGCTTAGTCTTATTCAATAATGGCGGAGAGATAGGGATTCGAACCCTAGGTACCGGTGAAGGTACAACGGATTTCGAATCCGTCCCATTCGGCCACTCTGGCATCTCTCCAACGGCGCGCATGATAACAGCACATTCACCGGAAGCGAACCCCCCAAGTGAAATTTTTTCCGTGCTATCAGATGCTTGCGTCGATTACAGCGGTACGCCGAGGCGCTTGGCGACTTCTTCGTAGGCTTCGATGACGTCACCGAGGCCCTGACGGAAGCGGTCCTTGTCCATTTTCTTGCCGGTGGCCTTGTCCCACAGGCGGCAGCCGTCCGGGCTGAACTCGTCGCCGAGGACGATTTCACCGTGGAACACGCCGAATTCAAGCTTGAAGTCGACCAGCAGCAGGCCTGCGTCGTCGAACAGTTTGCTCAGGACTTCGTTGACCTTGAGCGACAGTTCTTTCATGCGAACCAGTTGCTCGGCCTTGCCCCAACCGAATGCCACGACGTGGGATTCGTTGATGAACGGGTCGCCCTTGGCGTCGTCCTTCAGGAACAGTTCGAAGGTGTAAGGGTTGAGCTTCATGCCCTCTTCAACGCCCAGACGCTTGACCAGGCTGCCGGCGGCGTAGTTACGCACGACGCATTCGACCGGGATCATGTCGAGCTTCTTCACCAGGCACTCGTTGTCGCCCAGCAATTTGTCGAATTGGGTCGGCACGCCGGCTTCTTCGAGTTTCTGCATGATGAAGGCGTTGAACTTGTTGTTCACCATGCCTTTGCGGTCGAGCTGCTCGATGCGCTTGCCGTCGAACGCCGAAGTGTCGTTGCGAAACAGCAGGATCAAGCGGTCAGCGTCGTCGGTCTTGTAAACCGATTTGGCTTTGCCGCGGTAGAGTTCTTCACGTTTTTCCATGATGGGCTCCGCTTGCTAAGTAGATGGGCTAGGCGATATGTCGCCAGTCGAGCCCTGAATCTTGATCGGCCAATTGCAGCCAGTCCGGGTCGCACCCGAGGGTGTCGACAAAACATTGCCGGGCCAGCTGCGGCAGGTTGTTCTTGCTGCTCAGATGGGCCAGTACCAGGTGTTGCAGGTCCTGCCAGCCCAACTCGGCCACCAGGTTTGCGGCCTGATGGTTGTTCAAATGTCCCAGTTCACCGCCTACCCGCTGCTTGAGAAAGTACGGGTAGTGACCGCGGGCCAGCAGGTCGCGGCAGTGATTGGATTCGATCATCAATGCATCGAGATCCCGATAACCATCCAGCACCGTGGCGCAGTACGAACCGAGGTCCGTCAGCAGGCCGAAACGCCGCGAACCGTCACTGAAGACGTACTGCGTCGGTTCCTGCGCATCGTGGGCCACGGCAATGACGCCGATACTCAGCCCGCCGATCTGCAACTGATCACCACCGGCGACAAAGCCTGCCGGTTCAACCGGCTTGCGCATCCCGCGCAGGGTACCGCGACTCAGGTAGACAGGAAGATTGTAGCGCCGAGACAGCAAACCCACGCCATGCACGTGGTCGGCATGTTCGTGGGTCACCAGTATCGCGCTCAGCTGCGTCGGGCTTACACCCAGGCGCAGCAGGCGTTTTTCGGTTTCACGCAAGGAGAAACCACAATCGACCAGGACGTACGTGTCATCACTGGCTATCAGCGTGCCATTCCCTTGGCTACCACTGCCGAGAACGGCGAAACGCATCTGATCAGCCCAGGTTGTCCTGAATCACGCCCAACACTTTGCGCGCCACTTCAGCGGGCGCAACGGTGTTGATGTTCTTCTCGACGGTCACTTGTACGTTCTCGCCAACCTTGCTCAGGCGAACCTGATAACGCTCGGCGCGGGCTTCAACTTCTTCCTTGCTCGGCGCACTGCCGAACAGGCTGCTGAAGAAACCTGGCTTCTCGTTTTTCTTCTCGGCTTTTTCGGAAAGGTTGATGTAGTACAGGCCCAGGCTGCGGTTGATGTCTTCAACACGCCACTCACCCTTTTCCAACGCACGCCCTACGCTCGACCAGGCGCGGTCAAGGTCGGTACCGACGTTGAGCACTGGGTTACCGCTGCCGTCTTCAGTCAGGCTGACACGGTTTGGCGTATCGAAATCACGCGAAGCGAGCATCGAGACCGAACCGCCCTTCTCCGACGTGCGGCTCATGCTCGCGAGCATGTCGTCGATCAGCGCAGCGTCCAGGCCAGTGTTGACCGAACGGTTGGTGAACGCGACATCGGCGGTGCTACCGGCAGGACGCTCGGCGCTGACCACGTAGACTTCACTGGTGTTGCGCTGCACGCCTGGCTCGATGCGCACCCGCACGCGAGTCTGGCTGTCAGAACCAACGCCGGTACTGCTCAGGCGCTTGGCCATCGTCGCGGAAAGCTCGTCAGGACGCTGCCAGGCCGTGGTGAACTCGCCGGTTTGCGGACGCTGTTGATCCAGACGGAAGCCGTTGTCCTGGAAGAACTGCACAGCCACTGGCCAGACTTCAGCCGGTGGATGCTGGGCCATGACCCAACGCGTATCGCCGCTTTTTTGCAGGCTGTAATCGCTGGCATCGGCAATCGCCGACAACGGCTGCGGACGAGGAACGACGTATTCGCCCTTGAACGTGTCATCGGCGACGTTGCGCGGAATCGGCAGCAACGGGTCCAGGCGCTTGGAGGTATGGACATCCGGCGGCAGTTGCATCGGTGCAGTCTGTTGCGCTTCCAGGTAATCGCTACCACGGTCACGGAAGTAACCTTCCGGGCCCCAGATCCATCCACAGCCACTGGTGCTGGAGATAATCAAGGCAAGTGCGGAAAGTCCGGCCATTCGCTTCATGCGTTGTACTTCCTCAATTAAACCAATACGCCGGACTGGCGCATGGCCTGTCGCAGCGGTTCGTGACAGGCTTCGCTGAGCCAGGTGAGCGGCAGACGGATACCGTCCGGCATCAAGCCCATTTCATGCAGCGCCCATTTCACGGGGATAGGGTTGGATTCAATAAACAGGGTTTTATTGAGCGGCATCAGCTTTTCGTGGATCGCGCGGGCTTTCACGGCATCACCGTTCAAGGCGGCGATGCACAGATCGCTCATGTCACGCGGCGCAACGTTGGCGGTCACCGAGATATTGCCTTTGCCGCCCAGCAGGATCAGCTCGACTGCGGTGGCGTCGTCACCGGAAATCACCAGGAAGTCTTTGCTGACACCGTCGAGGATGGCCTTGGCGCGCGAAAGATCGCCTGTGGCTTCCTTGATGCCGATGATGTTCTTCACGGTCGACAAGCGAATAACCGTCTCGGCCTGCATGTCGCACGCGGTACGACCCGGCACGTTGTAGAGGATCTGCGGGATGTCGACAGCTTCGGCGATGGTCTTGAAGTGCAGGTACAGGCCTTCTTGCGTCGGCTTGTTGTAGTACGGCGTTACCAGCAGGCACGCATCGGCGCCGGCGGTCTTCGCATTGGTGGTCAGTTCGATCGCTTCGCGCGTCGAATTGGCGCCTGTACCGGCGATCACCGGAATACGACCGTTGACCTGCTTGACCACGCGACGAATCACTTCGATGTGTTCGTTCACGTCAAGGGTCGCAGACTCACCTGTGGTGCCGACCGCCACAATGGCGTGGGTGCCGTTTTGCAGGTGAAAGTCCACCAGTTTGCTCAGGCTGTCCCAGTCAAGACGACCCTGTGCATCCATGGGTGTGACCAGTGCCACCATACTGCCCGCAATCATGCAACCGCTCCTGCCGGAAAAAGAGAACGGTAATGGTACTGGCGCCAAGATGCTTGTACAAGCGAAGTACTGCGCTCGCGCCATTCCCCTGAGCGCCGGTTTTCGCTACCCTTCAGACTTTAGATCAGTACCGACAGGCTCGTACGCCGGGTTCCAGCCTCCACTTTCGGCCTCACAAGCCCCGATCCTGCGTTGCCGCCTACCCGATCTCGCCTCACTGGAGCTCGTCGCAACCATCTGGCTCGGGCTTTTTGATTTCGCATCCGGACGCCCACTCCGACGAATCGGCCCTTGATAAGTACCGACCGCTCATCGCTTTAGGAATGCTGCATGTCCACCCCCACAGTTCGCGAACAATTCCTTGTCATCAGTGCCCTTGGCGCCAACCCCATGGAGCTGACTAACGTCCTGTGCCGCGCCAGCCATGAAAACCGCTGTGCCGTGGTCACCTCTCGCCTGACCCGTCATGGCGAGTGCAGTGCGTTGGTCCTCGAGATTTCCGGTAGCTGGGACGCGCTGGCGCGCCTTGAAGGCAGCCTGTCGAGCCTCGCCAAAAAGCACGCCTTCACGGTCAACGTGGTCCGCAGCGCGGCGCTGGAGAACCGTCCACAGGCCCTGCCGTATGTCGCCTATGTCAGCTCGGCTTACCGCTCGGACATCATCAACGAGCTGTGCCAGTTCTTCATGGACCACAACGTCGAGCTGGAAAACCTGACCTGCGACACGTATCAGGCACCGCAAACCGGCGGCACCATGCTCAACGCCACGTTTACCGTGACGCTACCGGCGGGCGTGCAGATCAGTTGGCTGCGCGATCAGTTCCTGGATTTCGCCGACGCGCTGAACCTGGACGCGCTGATCGAACCGTGGCGCCCACAGAACCCAATGTAAGGAAACTCCCATGGCCGTTGCTATCGACCAACCTGTCGCCGACTTCGAAGCGCCTGCCACCAGCGGGCAGACCGTCAGCCTCGCGGCCCTCAAGGGCAAGCACGTGGTGATCTACTTCTATCCCAAGGACAGCACGCCGGGTTGCACCACCGAAGGTCAGGGCTTTCGCGACCAGTATGCGCAGTTCACCGCGGCCAACACCGAAGTGTTCGGTGTGTCGCGTGACAGCCTGAAATCCCACGAGAACTTCAAGTGCAAACAGGAGTTCCCGTTCGAGCTGATCAGCGACAAGGACGAAACCATCTGCCAGCTGTTCGACGTGATCAAGCTGAAAAAGCTCTATGGCAAGGAATACATGGGCGTTGATCGCAGCACTTTCCTGATCGACAAGAATGGCGTGCTGCGCCAGGAATGGCGTGGTGTGAAAGTGCCAGGGCATGTGGATGCGGTATTGGCTGCGGCCCAAGCCTTGAACAAAGCCTGAGTTATTTACGTTCTGTAGGAGCAGAGCTTGCTAGCGATGAACGATAACGCGGTGTGTCAGGTACACCGTCATCGCGGGCAAACCTTGCTCCTACAGGTCAGCGGTGATTACAACAACGGCGCGACTATCGGCTCCTTGCGCGGCCAGGCATCCAGCACTGCCTTGAACAGGGTGGCCAGCGGAATCGCGAAAAACACGCCCCAGAACCCCCACAGCCCGCCGAACAGCAACACTGCGCAGATGATCGCTACCGGGTGCAGATTGACCGCCCCCGAAAACAGCAGCGGCACCAGCACATTGCCATCCAGCACCTGAATGATTCCGTAGACCGCCATCAGGTAGATGAATTGGTCGCTCCAGCCCCATTGAAACAAGGCGATCAGCAGCACCGGCACGGTCACCACCACCGCCCCGACATACGGCACCACCACCGAAACGCCGACCAACAACGCCAGCAGTGCGGCGTAGTTGAGCCCCAAGGCAACGAAGCCGATGTAGGTCGCCCCGCCGCAAATGACCATTTCCATGACCTTGCCGCGAATGTAATTGGCGATCTGCCGGTTCATTTCTTCGGCAACGCGGGTGATCAATGCACGCTCACGCGGCAAATACCCGCGGATCCACTGCCCGATCATCACCCGGTCCTTGAGGAAGAAAAACACCAGGATCGGCACCAGCACCAGATAGATCATGATGTTCACCAGCAGTGGCAAGCTGGACAGCGAGAACGTCAACGCCCACTGACCGAACTTGCCAATCTCGCCACGCGCCACCTCGATGGCCTGCAGCACCTGTTGATCGGACACCAGATGCGGATAGCGCTTGGGCAGCAACAGCAGCAACGACTGCCATTTGGCGAGCATGCCCGGCAGTTCGTTGAACAGGGCAATCAGTTGATGCCAAAGCAACGGCAGCACCACGACCAGAAATAGCAGCAACATGCCCATGAACAACGCAAACACCAGCCCCACCGCGGCAGCACCGGGCAAATGCAGGCGTTCAAGGGTACTGACCAGGCCTTGCATCAGATACGCCAGCACCATCCCTGCCAATACCGGCGCGAGCATTCCACCCAGCGTCAGGACCGCGGTGAAGGCCAGAAAGAGCAGCACGGCCAGGACCACGGCCTCCTCATCGGAGAAGTAGCGCTGAATCCAGTCGCGTAACACTTTGAACATCGATATTCCCTAACATTGAACGCCGCAAAATTCAGGCTTTTTTCAGCCAGTAGCGATAAACGCCAGCTTCGTCTTCTTCATGAAGCAGCGTATGACCGGCCAAACGGGCAAAGGTGCGAAAGTCGCGTTGCGAGCCGGCATCGGTAGCGATGACCTTGAGTACCGCGCCGCTGGGTAGGTGATTGAGCTCCAGCTTGGCCTTGAGCAACGGCAATGGACAGTTCAACCCGCTGGCGTCCAGTTCGGCGTCATGCTCTACAGCGTCGGTCATTGTTTCGCTCCGGATAGGTGGTTGAGTGGTCTAGAATATCTGGTCGCAACGCATGTGTCCGGCTACAGTAAGGTCTTTGTCGACTAAGGCTTCGTGCATGACTTTTCTGCGCCCCACCCTGCTGACGCTCGCTTGCCTGCTAGCCTCACCGGGCTTTGCCGACGACCTGCCGTCACTTGGCGATGCCAGTTCTGCCATCGTATCGCCACAGCAGGAATACCAGTTGGGCCGCGCATGGCTGGCGATGCTGCGCAGCCAGGTGTCACAACTCAACGACCCACTGCTCAAGGATTACGTCGAAACCAGTGTCTATAAACTGGTGGAAACCAGCCAGGTCAACGACCGGCGCCTGGAGTTCATTCTGATCAACAGCCCGCAACTCAACGCCTTCGCCGCACCTGGCGGGATTGTCGGGGTCAACGGCGGCCTGTTTCTGAATGCCCAGACCGAAGGCGAATACGCCTCGGTACTCGCCCACGAACTGGCTCACGTGTCGCAACGCCACTTTGCTCGCGGCGTCGAAGCTTCGCAACGCATGAAAATCCCGATGATGGCCGCTCTGCTCGGCGGGATCGTCGTGGCAGCGGCTGGCGCTGGAGACGCCGGTATCGCTGCCATCGCCAGCACCCAGGCAGCGGCCATTCAGGAGCAACTACGCTTCTCCCGGGAGAAGGAGCAGGAGGCCGACCGTATCGGCATGCTCAACCTCGAGAAAGCCGGTTACGACCCGCGCTCGATGCCGACCATGTTCGAACGCCTGATGCGCCAGTACCGCTTCGATTCCAGACCACCCGAATTCCTGCTGACTCACCCGGTCACCGAATCGCGGATCGCCGACACTCGCAACCGTGCCGAGCAGCTCAAGCCAGGTGGCAAGGAAGACAGCCTGACCTATCAATTGATTCGCGCGCGCGTCCAGTTGTTCTACGAAGACAGTCCAGGTCTTGCTGCTAAACGCTTTCGCGCCCAACTCGATGAAAACCCGAAAAGCGAGGTGGCTCGTTATGGCCTGGCCATCGCCCAGATCAAGGGCAGCCTGTTCAACGACGCCCGCGAGAACCTCAAGCAGTTGCTGGCCAAGTCGCCTGACGAAATCATCTACAACCTGGCGCAAGTCGATCTGGACATCGCCAACAATCGTCTGCCGGATGCGCAGACCCGGGTCGACCGGATGCTCGTGCAGTACCCGCGCAACTATCCGCTGAATCAGGTGCGGGTCGACTTGCTGCTCAAGCAGAACCGCCCGGCTGACGCCGAGAAAGCCCTTGAAGCCTTGCTCAAGAACCGCCCGAACGATCCGGACGTCTGGTACATGGTGGCCGAGACTCGCGGCCAGTCCGGCAACATCATTGGCCTGCATCAGGCCCGCGCCGAGTACTTCGCGCTGATCGGCGACTACCGTCAGGCGATCCAGCAGCTGGACTTCGCCAAACGCCGCGCCGGCACCAATTTCCCACTGTCGTCACGCATCGATGCGCGTCAACGGGAACTGATGGAGCAAGAGCGCTTGATCAAGGACATGATGGGCTGACATTTCTTTGAGCCCAAAAAAAACGCCTCTTTCGAGGCGTTTTTTTTATTCAGCGACTAACCGGTTTACTCGGCCAGCTTGAAGGTAATGAAGCTGGCACGACCTTGACGCAAGACCCGCATCGACACCGAGCGATTCTTCGGCAGTGCCTTGGCGATATCCGTGAACTCCTTGGTCGAACCAATCGCTTGATTGTTCAAGTGAGTAATCACGTCGCCTGGCTGCAGGCCGATCAGGGCAGCAGGACCGTCCTGCACTTCCTTGATCACCACACCACCCTTGAGGTCGTAGGTTTTCTTCTGCTCATCGCTCAGCTCGACCACGGCGACACCCAGTCGATTGCTGCTGCGCTCGACACCGGATTTGGCCAGGGTATCGAGCTCCTTGCCTTCTTCCGGAATCGCGCCAACCGTCAGTTCGACGCTTTTATGCTTGCCGTCACGAATCACTTCAAGATTGGCCTTGGCACCGGCCTTGAGCGCGCCAACCAGATGCGGCAGATCCGCTGACATGATGATCGGCTGACCGTTCATGCTCAGGATCACGTCACCGACCTGCAAGCCACCTTTGGCGGCCGGGCCATCTTCCTGAATCTGAGCCACCAGCGCACCGGCCGGCTTCTCCAGGCCAAAGGACTCGGCGAGATCCTTGCTCACTTCCTGAATGACCACACCCAACCAGCCTCGGCTGACTTTGCCACCGCTTTTCAGCTGATTGGAAACATCCATGGCGACATCGATCGGGATCGCAAACGACACACCCATGAAACCACCGGAACGGGTGTAGATCTGCGAGTTGATCCCTACTACTTCGCCCACCAGGTTGAACAGCGGACCACCCGAGTTACCCGGGTTGATCGGCACGTCGGTCTGGATGAACGGCACATAGTTTTCGTTCGGCAGGCTGCGACCAACGGCACTGACGATGCCCTGGGTCACCGTGTGGTCAAAGCCAAACGGCGAACCGATGGCAACAACCCACTGCCCGGCTTTCAGATCCTGGGATTTACCCAATTTGAGCACCGGCAGACCTTTGCCCTCGACCTTCAGCAACGCCACATCGGAACGTGGGTCAGTGCCGATCAACTTGGCTTTCAGTTCACTGCGATCGGCAAGACGCACGATGATTTCATCAGCATCGGCGATCACATGGTTGTTGGTCAGAATGTAGCCATCAGGCGAAATGATGAACCCCGAACCCAGGGATTGCGCTTCACGCTGGCGACCACGAGGCGCACGCTGCTGTGGCGGCATGCCACGCTCGAGAAACTCGCGCAGCGCCGGCGGCAAGCCTTCCAGATCCGGAAGATCCTGATTGGAGACCTTACGGTCCGGTAATTTCTGCGTGGTACTGATGTTCACTACCGCAGGCGAGGCTTGCTCGACCAACTGCGTGAAGTCAGGCAGCTCGGCCGCCTGGGCACTGACGGCCTGACCGAGTACCAATACAGCGGCAAAAATGGAGAGGTAGGATTTCAAACGTGGTATCGACATACGGCTCCCGTTACGACGAGCATGGTTAAGCGATATGGAGCAAGGAATACCGGGAAACATACACCGGTACTTTTGTTCCGGGAACAACAAACAAGGCCAGAGCCGTGGGGCTCTGACCTATAGAAAATTTTTGGGGATTTTGCAAATAGAAATGCTCACCAAACATTTCAACATCTCAATTGTGCAGTGGACAATTGCTGGCCTCTTTCACAACCAACCGACTGTCCGATGAGCATCCCGGATCAGCTCACTGCTTGGCCGCAGTGGTATTGGTACGCATGGAGAGTGCAATACGCTCAGCGGTGCCGATCGGAATTTCGCCGACTACAGTGACCATCATCTCGCCTTCAGGCGTGGTCAGACGTCGAGAAACCGCTACGGTCGGGCCTAACTGAGTACGTGTATCGGTAACCACCGCGCCATTCAGTGGCTCCAGGAACACCGAAAAACGCGCCAGGCCATCGTCATACATCAAGCTGCTGATCTGGACCTTGGTCTGCGGATCTTGGCGTGCACTACTGCTGCTGAGCTCGAAGCCAGGTGGCAACCAGTCGGAATGCCATACCTGAGCGGTTTTCACCGCTAATGCCTTGTCGCTGTCGAGCGTCACAGCTTTGCACTCGGAAGTGGCTTGCAGATCACGCTCAGTCGGCATGTCAGCCGTATCCAGTCGAGTAAACTGGAAACGCTCCAGCAACTGCCCCTTGTCATTCAACAGCAATGATTTCAACGGCAAGCCGGTTTCGCGGTCCAGGTGCAATTCAAAGCCATAACGATGCTGATCGCGCGGCGTCAATGAAACAATGACCGCCGGGCGCCCAGCCACGCGCGACTTGCCGATGACGGCAAGATCGTACCAATTCTTGAGCTTTTGTGGATCGAGCGTACGAGCAGAAGAGTCGGGAGTATCCCCCAGCCCCGCTACCAGGCTGCCACTGACGCATTGAGTATGCCCATCAATGCGTACGACTTCCTGAGCAGAACCGTCAAGCTGAAGCAAACGCTCGCGGACTTTGCCATCCTGGACGCGATGCCAGATGTTGTGGGTAGAAAAACTACCGTTACGCTCGTAGACGAAAGTGCCTTGGAAACTTTGCTGTTGTTCGGCTTGGCTCAGGCGGGTCAACCAGTCCTGAGCCTCATCGGCATAGGCTGGAACAACAAACCAGCCAGTCACCAGCAGCGTAAGTAGAGGGATGGCGCGCATGATCCTCCTTAACGGTTTTCCAGGCTTGCCGCACGAGCATAAGGCAGAGCACTTTCAGTGCCTTTCAGTGCAGCTTGTTGAGCATGTTGGCGCAAGTAGCCTGGCAGACGCTGATCATGCCAGCCCGGCTGACCTTGCAATACGCCATTGGCCATAGGACCAGTGGCTTCCGAACTCTCATTGTAGCCTGCCAAAACGGCTGGACCTTTTACTTGAGGAACGGCCAGACCCGGTTGAGTGGAGTGCTGGGCCAATTCGACACCGGCAATCTCATCCTGGTTGTACAGACGCACGCCAGCCAGAACAGCAAGGGTCACCGATGCGGCCACCGCCAGCCGACCCACGGTACGCCATGGACCACGAGTGGTCTTGACCGGTACGGCTTCGTCAGCCAGGGCAGCAGAAACGGCCGAAGCAAGATCCAGCCGAGGGATCAGCAGGTCCTTGTGCATGACTGCCCGAGCGACTTGGTAACGGGCCCAGGTTTCGCGGGTTTCAACATCGTCAAAGGCATTTAATACCCGACGCAATTCCAGTTCGTCCGCTTCGTTATCCATCACTGCGGACAGCGATTCCTGCAGGGCTTCACGACTCATGGCGGTTCCTCTCTTGGCTGTCGCCGCTGTCTCAGCTTTCCTGCAACAACGGCTGCAGGGCTTTATCGATGGCTTCCCGAGCGCGGAAAATCCGGGAGCGCACGGTACCCACCGGACACTGCATGACGCTCGCAATGTCCTCGTAACTCAGACCATCGAATTCACGTAAAGTTAACGCCGTACGTAAATCTTCTGGCAGTTGCTGGATGGTTCGATGGACGGTGCCTTCGATCTCATCACGCAGCAATGCACGTTCCGGCGACTCGAGATCCTTGAGGCCATGATCGCCATCGTAGAACTCTGCATCCTCTGAACTGACATCGCTATCCGGCGGCCGACGGCCGCGTGAAACCAGATAGTTTTTCGCCGTGTTGATGGCGATGCGGTAAAGCCACGTATAAAACGCGCTGTCGCCGCGAAAATTTCCAAGTGCACGGTACGCCTTGATAAAGGCTTCCTGTGCGACATCCTGGGCTTCATGGGTGTCGTGCACGAAACGCACGATCAACCCGAGAATTTTGTGCTGGTATTTCAGCACTAGCAGATCGAAAGCGCGCTTGTCGCCGCGTTGAACGCGCTCGACCAGCTGCTGATCCTCTTCCTGGGTTAGCATGAACACTCCTCGATAAGCTCGGAGGAGGCTTGCATAACTAATCGATCAGGCTTGCAAACATAGACTCGGGCTTTTCGCAAAAGTTCTCCCCCTCCAAGCAAGTTTCCTGCGCGCTCTGATTTGGCACACACGAAAGACGCAGCACGGGCTGGGCCGGCTACGCGAATAATCTTTTCGTCGAATCCACCCGCAATGACCAAAACACAAATCCTGCGTGAAGCCGACGCTGTTCCTTGTTTCAGGCAACCTTCTATTGAGCTTGGACGCCTTGCAAAGTTCCCAAGCTTTATAGTCGCGCGATACGAATAATGTATGACCATGCGGCGAAAAACAGCGCTTCATCGGCGATCAGGCTGTCTTATCGTCGATCCCGCGTGTAAATTGTCCTACACAGCCATCTGTCTTTTCCGTCACAGTAGTTTCACATTGCCACGTAGGCCCGACTATTGTGCCGATCCACCCCTCTATATACTAGTGCGCTGTGTGGCTGTCTCGACTCGCCGATTCAGGTGTCTTGCGCCAACCCCGACCCGGGTCGCTTTGAGCGGAATCCTGAAATGAGCCAACAGTTTCAACACGATGTTCTGGTGATTGGCAGCGGCGCTGCCGGTTTGAGTCTGGCATTGACCTTGCCCGATCATTTGCGCATTGCCGTACTGAGCAAAGGTAACCTCGCCAACGGTTCGACGTACTGGGCCCAGGGTGGTGTCGCTGCCGTGCTGGATGACACCGATACCGTTGAATCCCACGTCGATGACACGCTCAACGCTGGCGCAGGTCTGTGCCACGAAGACGCCGTGCGTTTTACCGTCGAGCATAGCCGCGAAGCCATTCAATGGTTGATCGATCAGGGCGTACCATTCACCCGCGATGAACAGTCCGGCACAGAAGACGGCGGTTTCGAGTTTCACTTGACCCGCGAGGGCGGCCACAGTCATCGGCGCATTATTCATGCCGCCGACGCCACAGGCGCTGCGATTTTCAATACCTTGCTTGATCAAGCACGGCAACGGCCGAACATCGAGTTGCTGGAGCAACGGGTCGCCGTTGATCTGATCACCGAAAAGCGCCTGGGTCTGGACGGTGATCGCTGCCTTGGCGCCTATGTGCTCAATCGCGGCACCGGCGAAGTCGATACCTATGGCGCGCGGTTCGTGATCCTCGCCTCCGGCGGTGCCGCGAAAGTCTATCTCTACACCAGCAACCCTGACGGCGCTTGCGGCGACGGCATTGCCATGGCCTGGCGTTCGGGCTGCCGGGTGGCGAATCTGGAGTTCAACCAGTTCCACCCCACCTGCCTCTACCACCCACAAGCCAAAAGCTTCCTGATTACCGAAGCCCTGCGCGGTGAAGGCGCACATTTGAAGCTGCCGAACGGCGAACGCTTCATGCCGCGCTTTGACCCGCGTGCCGAGCTGGCGCCACGGGACATCGTTGCCCGGGCAATCGACCATGAAATGAAGCGCCTGGGTATCGACTGCGTGTACCTGGACATCAGCCACAAGCCTGAAGCCTTTATCAGGTCGCACTTCCCGACGGTGTACGAACGCTGCCTGGAATTCTCTATCGACATCACCAAGCAGCCGATCCCGGTGGTTCCGGCGGCGCACTATACCTGCGGTGGTGTCATGGTCGACCAACACGGTCGTACCGACGTGCCTGGCCTGTATGCGATTGGCGAAACCAGCTTCACCGGCCTGCACGGTGCCAACCGCATGGCCAGCAACTCGCTGCTGGAGTGTTTCGTCTATGCCCGTTCGGCGGCGGCAGACATTCTTGAACAACTGCCTCAAGTCGAGATTCCGAGCACCCTGCCCGCCTGGGACGCCAGCCAGGTCACCGACTCCGACGAAGACGTGATCATTGCGCACAACTGGGATGAGCTTCGGCGGTTCATGTGGGACTACGTGGGCATCGTGCGCACCAATAAGCGCCTGCAACGCGCCCAGCATCGCGTGCGCCTGCTGCTGGACGAGATCGACGAGTTCTATAGCAACTACAAGGTCAGCCGGGATTTGATCGAACTGCGTAATCTGGCCCAGGTGGCCGAACTGATGATTCGCTCAGCCATGGAGCGCAAGGAAAGTCGCGGCCTGCATTACACCCTCGATTACCCGAACATGCTGCCAGAAGCGCTGGACACTATTCTGGTACCGCCCACCTACGCCGACTGAACTTGAGCCGGACCCGCAGGCGTCGGTGAACATCCGCCGCCTGCGCATCACGCGGCACGCAGATCGCCCGGACCCGCCGCTCGCCGAGCAAACGAAAACGCAACACGACGACCAACGGTAGCGCCAGGCTGTCTGGACGTAATTGCACAGCTTGCCAACCCGACGCCTGATTCCACAATTGCCAACCATCGGCGTCCCGGCGCAAGCCGCGAAATGCCTGCGGGTGCGTCAGCAGAATCTGTCGCGGCAACACCCAAAAACCGTGAGCCACGCACAGCGCAATGCCGAGCAAACTGGCCCATAGCGGTATAGAGAGCAACGACAGCGAACCCAGCGCGAACAGCTGGGCGAGAAGATAAGCCGCCAGCAATTGCCGCGAGGCATGCCAGCGGCATTCAAACTGGGTGTCCTTTCTCACAGTTACGTTTCTCTTTTGGCGAGTGGCTGTTGTTGCCAGGCAAGGCGCCGCGACGAGTCATAGCCCGCTATGGCGAGGAGCGGCAACGCGGCATGGCGACAACAGACGCCGTCAAAAAGAAACAGTAACTGTGAGACAGGACACTCTCACTTGGGTTGGACACGGTCCAGAATCATGCGAACCATGCGCTGCAGCTCAGGGTCTTCCGACTCGGCGCGTTCCATGAACCAACCGAACATGTCCTGATCTTCGCATTCGAGCAGTTTGCGGTAGCAGTCGCGATCGACATCGTTGAGGTGCGGATAAACCTCTTTGACAAACGGCACGAGCAACACGTCAAGCTCGAGCATGCCGCGGCGGCTGTGCCAGTAGAGGCGATTCAGTTCAACATCTTCGACCATGGAGCGCTCCTCAAATAGAGCGCAAGTATACAGCCCCAATCCCTGTCGAACAGTCGGCTTTGGTCGGGCACGTTCGAACCTTTGTGAACTACCCATTTCAAGGGCGCCCCCTTATGATGTCCCCCAGACTCTTTACCCTGCGATGACCCATGGCTGATTCTGCTTTTTTCTGCACCTTGTCCCATGAAGGCGTGCTCGCCGTCCGCGGCTCCGATGCCAGCAAGTTCCTTCAGGGACAATTGACCTGCAACCTCAATTACCTGAGCGACACCCAGGCCAGCCTCGGTGCACGCTGCACCCAGAAAGGCCGCATGCAGTCGAGTTTTCGCATCCTGCTGGAAGGTGATGGGGTCCTGTTGGCGATGGCCAGCGAGTTGCTGGAGCCACAGTTGGCGGACCTGAAAAAGTACGCGGTGTTCTCCAAATCCAAATTGACCGACGAAAGCGCTGCCTGGATTCGCTTTGGCCTGCAGCACTCAGAAGCCGTCCTGTCCGGCCTGGGCCTGGCGCTTCCCCGGGAAGACGGCGCAGTTGCCCGCGCGGGCGGCCTGATTGCCATTCGAGTGTCATCCGATCGCGTCGAACTCTGGGCGGCGGCCAGTCAGGCCGGCACCTTGCGCAACACGCTGGCCGCATTGCTGCCTGAAGGCGACCTGAACCAGTGGCTGCTCGGGCAGATCCGCGCCGGCATCGGCCAGGTCATGCCGCAAACCCGCGAGCTGTTCATCCCGCAAATGCTCAATCTGCAAGCGGTGGGCGGCGTGAGCTTCAAGAAAGGTTGCTACACCGGCCAGGAAATCGTCGCGCGCATGCAGTACCTGGGCAAACTCAAGCGTCGGCTGTATCGCCTGCAACTCGACGCCACCGAACTGCCCGAGCCAGGCACCGCACTGTTTTCCCCAACCCATGGCAGTTCCATTGGTGAAGTGGTGATTGCCGCTCATGCCGAACAGAACATCGAGCTGTTGGCAGTGCTGCAAGCCGAAGCCGCGGACAGTGGCGATGTGCATCTTGGCGCCCTGGAGGGCCCGGCCCTGCACCTGCTTGATCTGCCTTACTCACTGGATCGTGATCGCGAGATCCAGCGTTAACTGCAGCATTTTTTTGCAATGCCCTAGAGAAACTAAATGAGCGAGCTGGCGGAAAAGGTCCAACAGGATTTGGTTGAGGCCATCGATAACGATGACCTGGTTCTGCCAACGTTACCGGAAGTGGCCCTGCAGATTCGCAAGGCCGCCGAAGACCCGGAAATCAGCGTCGCCGACCTGAGCAAAGTCATCGGCCGCGACACCGCGTTGTCCGCGCGCTTGATCAAAGTGGTCAACAGTCCGTTGCTGCGTGCCGCTCAGGAAGTGACCGACCTGCACACGGCAATCACCCGACTGGGCATCAATTACAGCAGCAACCTGGCTATCGGTCTGGTCATGGAACAGATTTTCCATGCCCGCTCCGAGGTGGTGGAACAGAAGATGCGCGAAGTCTGGCGCAAGAGCCTGGAAATCGCCGGTGTCAGCTATGCGCTGTGCCGCACTCATACCCAATTGAAACCGGATCAGGCGGCCCTTGGCGGGCTGGTGCATCAGATCGGTGTGCTGCCGATTCTGACCTACGCCGAAGACCACTACGAATTGCTGTCAGACCCGGTCAGCCTCAACCATGTGATCGAACACATTCATCCGCTGCTCGGTGACAAGCTGCTGCAGGTCTGGGAGTTTCCGGAAATGCTGGTGAAACTGCCGGGGCTGTATCTGGACTTCAAGCGTCAGTCCGAGCAGGTCGATTATGTCGATCTGGTGCAGATCGCCAGCCTGTATTGCCACAAGGACACCGATCATCCGTTGTCCAAAATTGACGTGCTCAACGTGCCGGCATTCAAAAAACTGGGGATTGATCCAGAGAACACGGCAATGTGCAGCGATCTGGATGAGTCACGATCGATGTTCTACTGATCACTGCAGAGGAGCTTCTGTGGCGAGGGGGCTTGCCCCCGCTGGAGCGCGAAGCGGTCCCAAGATGGTCACCGCGTTTTATCTGAATCAACGACTCAGCCGATTTTACGACTGCTTCGCAGCCGAACGGGGCGGTGCGGCGTTCCGACAAGCCCCCTCGCCACAGGTGTTGTGTTTCGCTCGCAGGAAATCAGCCCTACCCGGCGATAAAACTGACCCGAACCTTCAGCCCACGTTGCGCGCCATCGTGCAGGCTGATCTGGGCCAGATGGGCCCGGCAGATTTCACCGACAATCGCCAGGCCCAGGCCTGAACCCGCCACCTGCTGATTACGCCGGTAGAAGCGTTCGAACACCCGGTCGCGCTCCTCAAGCGGAATCCCCGGCCCATCATCCTCGACCTCCAGCACGGCGGGCGCACTGACGCGCAAGATCACGTTGCCGCCGGGGGGCGTGTGAGCCAAGGCGTTATCCACCAGATTACTCAGCAGTTCATTCAACAGCGTTGGTTCGCCGCGCAGCCACACCGGTTCCTCAGCCTCCAACGCCAACGCGACGCCTCGCGCGTGGGCCAACGGCGCCATGGCCATGCCCAATTCGCGAGCCAGTTGACTCAAATCGAGCAACTGCGCCCCACCCTCGGCAATCGCCCGCGCACCGTTCTCGACGCGTGCAAGCGAGAGCAATTGATTCGCCAGATGAGTCAGCCGATCGGTGCCCTGAGCAGCGCTCTCCAACGTATTTCGCCAGATTTGCGGCTCGCCCGCCCGCAGTCCTAATTCGAGCCTTGCTTTAAGAGCCGCCAACGGCGTTCGCAACTCATGGGCGGCATCGGCGATGAACTGCGCCTGACGCTCGAACTGCCCGCGCAAGCGCTCGGTAAAGTGGTTAAGCGCGCGTACCAGCGGCCACAATTCGCGCTGCACTTCTACCAGTGGCAAAGGCCGAAGGTCATCCGATTGCCGCTCCTCCACCACCGTGCGCAAACGCTCGATTGGGCGCAGTGCCGCGCTCACCGCAAACCACACCAACAGCAACGCCCCCACTGCCAGCAGGCCCAGACGCAGCAAGGTATCGGTCATCAGGCTGCGAGCCATGCGGACGCGGGCCTCGTCGGTTTCCGCCACGCGGATTTCCGCCATGCCATTCATGTTCGGTTCGGTCACCGGCTTGAGCAGGCTCACTACCCTCACGTTCTGCCCTTGGTAAATGGCGTCATAGAACCGCGCCAGCGCTGGATAATCGTCGGTTCGCGGCGTGCCTGGCGGTGGTCCGGGCAGGTTTTCGTAACCGGAAATCAGCTGCTGATGGATGTCGTTGACCTGGTAGTAAATGCGTCCGGCGCTGTCGTAGGCGAATGTATCCAGCGCCACGTAAGGCACATCGGCGCTGAGGCTGCCATCGCGCTGGGAAAGCCCGGCGGCGATGGTTCGCGCCGAGGCCAGCAAGGTCCGGTCATACGCCGTGTCGGCCGCTTCGCGACCATTCCAGTAGGCACTCAAACCGCTGGCGATCATCAGCACCACCAGCAGCAGTGCGAGATTCCACAGTAACCGCCAGCGCAGACTGCCGGGCTTATGCATCGCGGGCTTCCAGCAGGTAACCGAGCCCCCTGAAAGTCACGATTGCTACTGCATGGCCGTCGAGTTTCTTGCGCAAACGGTGGACGTAGATTTCGATGGCGTCAGGGCTGGCCTCTTCATCCAGACCAAACACCTGGGAGGCCAACTGCTCCTTGCTCATCACCCGCCCAGGGCGCGCGATCAACGCCTCGAGGACCGCTTGCTCACGGGAAGTCAGGGTCAACAGCTCATCGCCGAGGGTGAAGCGCCGAGTGTCCAGGTCATACACCAACACGCCGCAACGTTGCTGGCGCTCGCCGCCGAGTACGCTGCGCCGCAACAGGGCCTTGACCCGCGCTTCCAGCTCGGTCAGTTCAAAGGGTTTGGCCAGGTAGTCGTCGGCGCCAAGGTTGAGCCCGTGAACCCGATCCTTGACGTCGCTGCGGGCCGTCAGCATCAGCACCGGCAAGTTTTTACCACGGCTGCGCAAACGCGCCAGCACCTCGAAACCGTCCATGCGCGGCAGGCCGACATCAAGGATCGCCACCGCGTATTCCTCGCTGTTCAAGGCCAGGTCGGCAGCCACCCCATCGTGCAGCACATCGACGGTCAAACCGGTGCTCTTGAGCGCTTGGGCGACACTTTCGGCCAACTGCAGATGGTCTTCGACGAGAAGAACACGCATGGTTTTTTACCTCGTTCGGGGATGGTCGACGCCATTCTTTGGCGCCGAGTTTACAGCCGCATCCGCCTCTGTGAAGACCGAAAACAATGAAAGTCGGCTGAAAGGTTGGAGAAAGGTTAGCCCGTTAGAGTCCAGCCACGGACCGTTTCGACTGCCGTGACCATGAAGCGCTGCAACCGAAAAACGCCTCGAAGCGTTTTCGTCAAATAAGAACAATAAATGGAGTATTTCAGCATGCTGTCCACACAGCCTCAGGCTTGCCCGCCTGCGCGTTTTTCCCGCCTCGCCTCCACCGCTCTCGCCAGTGCCGCCGCCCTCGCCGGCTTTTCGCCCGTCAGCCAGGCTGCCTTCTTCGAAGACAGTAGCGCGACCCTCGAAACCCGCAACATGTACTTCAACCGCGACTTTCGCAGCGGTACCAGCGCCCAGCAATCCAAACGTGACGAATGGGCCCAGGGCTTCATGCTCAACGTGCAGTCAGGTTACACCGACGGCACCGTGGGTTTTGGTGTCGACGCGCTGGGCATGCTCGGGGTCAAGCTCGATTCCAGCCCCGACCGTACCGGCACCGGCTTGCTGCCAACCCACGAAGACGGGCGTGCCGCCAATGAGTACTCCAAACTTGGCCTGACCGGCAAAATGAAGATCTCTGCTACCGAGCTCAAAGTCGGCAGCCTGATACCTGAATTGCCGACCCTCAAGCCCAACGACGGGCGGATTCTGCCGCAGACCTTTGAAGGCGGCCTGATGACTTCAAAGGAAATCAAGAACCTGACCTTCACCGGCGGGCGCCTCGATAAAGCCAAGGACCGCGACAGCACCGATTTCGAGGACATCGCCCTCAACAACAAGAACAGCCGTTTCGCCGGTACCGTGCCCGGCACGCATTTCGATTTCGGCGGTGTCGACTACAAGTTCACCGACAAGATCACCGGCAGTTACCACTTCGCTCAACTGGGCGAGGTCTACAACCAGCATTTCCTTGGCCTGGTCGCCTCGCAACCGTTCGGCCCGGGCACGTTCGCCACCGACCTGCGGCTGGCCATCAGCAATGACCAGGGCCAGGCCCGCGGCGGCAAGATCGACAACAAATCCCTCAACGGCCTGGTGAGTTATGCCTTGAGCGGGCATAAACTCACCGCCGGTTATCAGCACATGTCCGGTGACAGCGCCTTCCCGTATGTCGATGGTGCCGACCCGTATCTGGTCAACTTCGTGCAGATCAACGACTTTGCCGGCGCCGAAGAACACTCCTGGCAGGCGCGTTACGACTACGACTTCGCCAAGCTCGGGGTTCCGGGCCTGAGTTTCATGACCCGTTACATCAGCGGTGACAACATCAAGCTGAAAAACGGCGCCACCGGCGAAGAGTGGGAACGCAACACCGAGATCAAATACGTGGTGCAAAGTGGTGCCCTCAAGGACGTCGCCGTGCGTCTGCGCAATGCCACCTACCGCTCCAACTACTCTGCCCGTGACGCTGATGAAGTGCGTTTGCTGGTGAGCTATAGCGTTGCCCTTTGGTAATTGATTCAACAAACGACAGCTCCTACACAACAACAACTCCTGTGGAGACGAAAAATGGACTTATCACTGCGTAAAGTTGCATTAGCCGCTAGCTGCCTGCTGTTCGCCGGCCCACTGTTCGCCGACGTCACCGGCGAGCCCAAGCGCCCGGAATGCATTGCCCCGGCATCCCCCGGCGGAGGCTTCGACCTGACCTGCAAACTGGCTCAAAGCGCGCTGGTGAACGAAAAGATCCTGACCAAACCGATGCGCGTGACCTACATGCCCGGCGGTGTCGGCGCGGTGGCTTACAACGCCGTCGTCGCCCAGCGCCCAGCCGATGCCGGCACCCTGGTGGCCTGGTCCAGCGGCTCGCTGCTGAACCTGGCCCAAGGCAAGTTCGGTCGCTTCGACGAAAACGCCGTGCGCTGGCTGGCAGCGGTGGGCACCAGCTACGGTGCCATCGCGGTGAAAAGCGACTCGCCCTACAAGAACCTCGACGACCTGGTTCAGGCGTTGAAGAAAGACCCGAGCAAAGTAGTGATCGGCTCCGGCGGCACGGTGGGCAGTCAGGACTGGATGCAAACCGCGCTGATCGCCAAGGCCGCCGGGATCAACCCGCGTGACCTGCGCTACGTGGCCCTCGAAGGTGGTGGCGAAATCGCTACCGCGCTGCTCGGTGGTCACATACAGGTCGGCAGCACCGACATTTCCGACTCCATGCCGCACATCCAGAGCGGTGACATGCGCCTGCTGGCCGTGTTCGCCAACGAGCGTCTGGACGAGCCGGAAATGAAGGACATTCCGACCGCCAAAGAGCAAGGCTACGACATCGTCTGGCCAGTGGTTCGGGGTTTCTACCTCGGGCCAAAAGTCAGCGATGCGGAATACGCCTGGTGGAAAAACGCCTTCGACAAACTGCTGGCCTCGGAAGACTTCGCCAAGCTGCGCGATCAGCGTGAACTGTTCCCGTTCGCCATGACCGGGCCAGAGCTGGACACCTACGTGAAG
Source organism: Pseudomonas sp. CVAP#3 (assembly GCF_018986375.1). Classification (NCBI taxonomy): domain Bacteria; kingdom Pseudomonadati; phylum Pseudomonadota; class Gammaproteobacteria; order Pseudomonadales; family Pseudomonadaceae; genus Pseudomonas; species Pseudomonas sp. CVAP#3. Next base: position 40,877 of record NZ_JAHMSC010000010.1, on the reverse strand, counting down.
AAGCAGGTAGCGGACTACAAACTGCTGGCCAAAGAGTTCGGCCTGATTCAGTAATCGCCTCTGTCTCGCGGCCAGCCCCTTGCGCATCAAGGGGCTGGCCCAGGAGTTTGTCATGCTCTTACAACGCATTTTTGCCTCGGTGCTGTTACTGGCCTGTCTCGGCCTGGCACTGATGGCCTGGCCGTATCAGGCGGCTTTTTCCTATGAACCCGTCGGCCCCAGAGCCTTCCCGTTGTTGATGCTCGGTTTGATGGGCGCGGCGCTGCTGTACATGGTGTTTCGCCCTGCACCGATCAAACACAGCGAAGACGAGCCGCCACTGGACCGCGAAACCCTGACCAAGATCGGTATCTGTGTCGTTCTGCTGCTGGTGTTCGCCGGAACCTTCGAACCCCTCGGGTTCATTGTTTCGAGCATCCTCATCGGCGTACCGATGGCCCGTTTGTATGGTGGCCGCTGGTTGCCGAGCGTGGTGATCATCAGCTTGATGAGCGTCGGTCTGTACATGCTGTTCGACCGATTGATGGACGTGCCACTGCCGTTGGGTCTGCTCGACGTTCTGGAGAACTGATATGGATACCCTTAACTACCTCGGCCAGGGCTTCGGTGTCGCACTGACCCCTTACAACCTGGTCACCGCGTTGTGCGGCACCTTGATCGGCACTGTAGTCGGCTTGTTACCGGGCCTAGGGCCGATCAACGGCGTGGCGTTGTTGATCCCGATTGCGTTCGCTCTCGGCCTGCCACCGGAGTCCGCGCTGATCCTCTTGGCTGCCGTCTACCTGGGCTGCGAATACGGCGGACGTATCAGTTCGATTCTGTTGAACATTCCGGGCGAAGCGTCCACGGTCATGACCACCCTCGATGGCTACCCCATGGCCCGCCAAGGCATGGCCGGCGTGGCGCTGTCGTTGTCGGCCTGGAGCTCGTTCATCGGCGCGTTCATCGCCACCTGCGGCATGGTGCTGTTCGCCCCGCTGCTGGCGAAATGGGCCATTGCCTTCGGCCCTGCGGAATACTTCGTGCTGATGGTCTTCGCCATTGTCTGCCTCGGTGGCATGGCCGGTGATCGACCGCTGAAAACCTTCATCGCCGCGCTGATCGGGTTGTTTCTGTCGTGCGTCGGGATCGACGCCAACAGCGGCGTGTACCGTTTCACCGGAGACAACATCCACCTCACCGACGGTATTCAATTCGTGGTGTTGGTGCTGGGTCTGTTCTCCATCAGCGAAATCCTGTTGCTGCTGGAAAAAACCCATCATGGCCAGGAAGCCGTGAAAGCCACCGGGCGGATGATGTTCAACTTCAAGGAAGCCGCCTCGGTGTTCGTGGTGAACATCCGTTGCGGCGTTCTGGGGTTCATCATGGGCGTATTGCCGGGTGCCGGCGCGACGCTGGCCAGTGCCGTTGCCTACATGACCGAGAAACGCATCGCCGGCGCCAGCGGCACCTTCGGCCAGGGCGACAAACGTGGCCTCGCGGCACCGGAAACCGCCATCGGCGGTGCAGCCTGCGGCGCACTGGTACCGATGCTGACCCTCGGCGTACCGGGTTCGGGTACCACGGCGGTGATGATCGGCGCCCTGTCGCTGTACAACATCACCCCGGGGCCGCTGTTGTTCCAACAGCAACCAGACATCGTCTGGGGCCTGATCGCCTCGTTGTTCGTCGCCAACGTCATGCTGGTGATCCTCAACATCCCGATGATCCGCATCTTCACCCGCATCCTTGCCGTGCCGAACTGGGCACTGGTGCCGGTGATCGCGATCATTACCGGGATCGGCGTCTACGCCGTGCATGCGACGACCTTCGACCTGTTCCTGATGATCGGCATCGGCATCTTCGGCTACATCCTGCGCAAGCTGGATTTCCCGTTGTCGCCGGTACTGCTGGGGTTCATTCTCGGCGGCTTGATGGAACAGAACCTGCGTCGTGCGCTGTCGATTTCCAACGGTGCGCTGGAAATCCTCTGGTCGAGCCCCATCACCTTCGGTTGCTGGGTACTGACGGCAATCATGTTGCTGATGCCGATCCTGCGCATCTGGCGCAAACGCTCCGTTGCACGGCGTGCAATCGCCGATGTCTGATCGGCCTTTCAAAAGCTGGTGGGGAACACCGCTGGTCGGTCTGCTGGGCGGGTACCTCGCCAGCCAGATCGGCTGGCCGCTACCGTGGATGGTCGGCTCGTTGCTGGCGATCATCCTGGTGCGCTGCCTGACACCCTGGCAATTGGCGGAAATTCCTGGCGGGCGTAAATGCGGCCAGTGGATTGTCGGAATCGGCATTGGTCTGCACTTCACCCCGCTGGTGATCGAGCAGGTCTTGAGCCACTTTGGTCTGATCTTCTTCGGGGCGCTGGTCACCAGCCTGTCGGCAGTGGTCGGGGTCTGGTTGCTGCGGCGCACCGGCGAGGATCGCGCCACTGCATTTTTCTCCAGCATGCCGGGCGGCTCCGGTGAAATGGTCAACCTTGGCGCACGCAATGGCGCCGTGCTCAGCCGGGTGGCGGCAGGGCAAAGTCTTCGGGTGCTGGTGGTGGTGCTTTGCGTGCCGGCAGCGTTCAAATACCTGCTTGGCGACGGCGTCCCGCAACTGCATCCGGCCAGCGTCGATTGGCGCTGGCTGGCGGTGTTGTTTCCGGCCGGTGCCCTGCTCGCCTGGATCTGGCAACGGTTGCGCCAGCCCAACCCCTGGCTGTTTGGCCCGTTGCTGGTGAGTGCCGCCGTGAGCATTGGTTGGGATTTACACATCAGCCTGCCCCACGGCGGCAGTCAGATCGGCCAATGGCTGATCGGTAGTGGCCTGGGCTGTCACTTCAATCGGCAGTTCTTTCGTCGAGCACCGTCGTTCATGGGCCGGACCCTGATCGGTACGGCGCTGACCATGCTGATCGCCGCACTCGCGGCGCTGGGGCTGAGTGCGCTGACCCAACTGGACCTGCGCTCACTGACTCTGGGCATGATGCCTGGCGGCATTGCAGAAATGAGCCTGACCGCTGAAACCTTGCAACTGTCGGTGCCCTTGGTCACAGCGATGCAAGTGATGCGCTTGTTGTTCGTGCTGTTTCTGGCGGAGCCGTTGTTCAGGTATTGGAACCGGTTGCCGGATGAAACCTGAGTTGATCACCTGTGGCGAGGGGGCTCGTCGGAACGCCGCACCGCCCCGTTCAGCTGCGTAGCAGTCGTAAACCATATGTCTGTGGTGTGTCTGACGAAATGCAGTGGCTGGTTTTGGGGCCGCTTCGCGACCCAACGGGGGCAAGCCCCCTCGCCACAGAAGCCCCTCCCCTTCACTTTCGCGTCGTTTCAGATCGGTGGCAACCGCCAGTCGATCGGCGTCTCGCCATTCTGTTCAAGATACTTGTTGGCTCGGCTGAAGTGCCCGCAACCGAGGAATCCGCGGTAAGCGGACAGCGGCGACGGGTGCACCGACGTCAGCACCAGATGCTTGGTCGCATCGATCAGTTTCTGTTTGCTCTGCGCATGAGCGCCCCACAGTAAAAACACCAGATGGGGCTGATGCTCGCTGACGACCTCGATAATCCGGTCGGTAAAGTGCTGCCAGCCCTTGCCCGCATGGGCGTTGGCATTGGCCCGCTCCACGGTCATCGTGGTATTGAGCATCAGCACGCCCTGATCGGCCCAGCTTTGCAGGTAACCGTGGTTCGGGATGTCGATGTTCAGGTCGCGCTTCAACTCTTTATAGATGTTCACCAGCGACGGTGGTGCCGGTACACCCGGTTGCACCGAGAAACACAAGCCATGGGCCTGACCCGGGCCGTGGTACGGGTCCTGGCCGAGGATCACCACTTTGACCTTGTCCAGCGGCGTCGAATTGAGAGCGTTGAAAATCATCGGTCCCGGCGGATAGATTTCCTTGCCTGCGGCGTTTTCCTGCCGCAGAAACTCGCGCAACTCAGCCATGTAAGGCTGGTCGAATTCGGCACGCAGTGCTTCCTTCCAGCTCGGTTCGAGTTTGATACGGTCTTCAACAGTCATGGTTACACCCGAGGATTCAATGGGGCGAACCCTAGGAAAGCCCACCGCGCTTGTCAATTGATCTGACGCAGATCCAGCACTTTCTCGTACAGCGATCATACTGAACGTTCAATTCAGTCATCGAGGTCAAAATGAATCTGCACTTCGAAGAACTCACCGGCACGGACGGCGCACGCATCGGTATCGCCAGCCTGGATGCCGAAAAATCCCTGAACGCCCTCTCGCTGCCGATGATCAGGGCCTTGAGCGATCAACTGGAGGCCTGGGCCAAAGAGCCACAGATTGTCTGCGTGCTGTTACGCGGTAACGGCGCCAAGGCGTTTTGCGCCGGCGGTGAAGTGCGCAGCCTGGTAGACGCCTGCCGAGCGCATTCCGGTGAAGTGCCGCCCTTGGCCGCACAGTTTTTCTCGGCGGAATATCGCCTTGATTTTCGCTTGCACACCTACCCTAAACCGCTGATCTGCTGGGGCCACGGATACGTTCTCGGTGGCGGCCTGGGGTTGCTGCAAGGCGCGAGCATTCGCATCGTCACCCCAAGCAGCCGCCTGGCCATGCCCGAAATCAGTATCGGCCTGTACCCGGATGTTGGCGCCAGTTGGTTTTTGTCACGATTACCCGGCAAGCTCGGCCTGTTTCTTGGCTTGACCGGCGCGCAGATGAACGCACGCGACGCCATTGACCTGGACCTGGCTGACCGCTTCTTGCTGGATGAACAGCAGGAGGAGCTCATCGAAGGTCTGCTGCAATTGAATTGGCAGGAGCAAACGCCAATGCAGCTCAACAGCCTGCTCAAGGCCTTGCAACAAGAAGCCGTCGGGAATATGCCCGAGGCCCAATGGTTGCCACGACGCCAGCAGATTGATGAGTTGCTGGATGTCAGCGATGTACGCTGTGCCTGGCGCGCCATCAGTCTGTTGCGCGATCACCGCGACTTGCTGCTGGCCCGTGCGGCAAAAAACCTGCACGAGGGCTGCCCACTGACTGCTCATTTGGTCTGGGAGCAGATCCAGCGTGCTCGGCACCTGTCATTGGCCGAGGTATTCCAGATGGAATACACCATGAGCCTGAACTGCTGCCGGCACCCGGAATTCAGCGAAGGTGTTCGTGCGCGTTTGATCGACAAGGACCAGAAGCCGCACTGGCATTGGCCGGACATCAACGCGATACCTGAAGCGGTCGTCCAGGCGCATTTTCATAAGGTCTGGGAAGGTCGACATCCGCTGGCGGATTTGTCGGGTTACTGAAATTTCAGGCATAAAAAAGCGGCACTGAATGCGCCGCTTGTTCGTTGCTAGGCCTAACGGTGGCCGTCCCAATTGCGGCGGCCATCGCGACCATCACGGTCACCCTGTCTGTCGTGATCACGCCCGTCACGATGCCCCCGATCATCCCATTCCCGGCGGCCATGGCCACCCTCTTCGCGATGACCCCAGCCATGGCGGTCGCGGTCATCCCAGCCACGACTCTGGTAAACGCGGTACTCGACTCGCGGTGGTGCCTGGTAGTAACGCGGCGCTGGCTGGTAATAGCGCGGCGCTGGCTCGTAGTAACGCGCAGGCGGTGCGGAGTAATAGGTTCCACCTCCGTAGTAATAGGCCGGCGCCGGCGAGGTATAGACCTGAGGGCCGTAATTACCGGGACCTTCGTCGTAATAGGGTACACAAGCAGAAAGCGTCAAACCCAATGAAGCGATAAGAAGAAGTCGACGATACATGGCGGCCTCCTGGACCGCGAATGAGCCATACCAGCGACGCTGGTCAGCGGCAGCCAATTCATCTGGCTGACGAAACATCTGACAGCAAAATAGGAATCTGGTGCGATTTAGAAACAAATTTAAGCAAGTAGCCGATAACGCTTCTCGACCGCAGGAAGCCGGCATGAAAAACGGCGCTTCCTTCACCAGAAAGCGCCGCGCAATTAGAGAAACCCAACACGATCAAAGCGGCTCTACTCGCCACCGTTTCAGTGATGCCCGTGATACCCCCCACCACCGTGATAACGCCCCCCATAACCGCCGTAGTGATAACCATGGTAACCACCGTAGTAATAGCGGGGGCCATAGTAGAAACCACAACAGTAGTAAGGCGCATAGTAACCGCCGTAGTAATACGGTGCCGGAGCCGCATACACCGCAGGACCGTAATAGCCTGGATCGACATAGTAATAACAGGCGGAAAGACTCAAACCCAGCAACGCACCAAGCAAGATTCGACGATACATGGCGGCCTCCTGGACCGCAGACAGCGCATACCAGCAACGCTGGTCGGCGTCAGTCGGAACACTGAGCGGCTGACATCTATTAAGACTCTGAAACAACCGCCAAGTGCCTCACCGCGCACGCCTTCAGATCGACGGCCAGACCACCTGCCCTGCACAGCCTGCTGTCACGCGCGCCCCAGACAATGTACCGTGCCAAATCAACCGTCATCGAACCTGCACAGAAGTGCCCCATTCCAGCCATGAAAAAACCTGACCTCTGCCCGGCCTGCGGCGCCAGCAACGATTGCAGCCTGGCCGACCCGCGAACCGCCGACCAGGCCTGCTGGTGCTACGCCGTGGTTATCGACCCGGCAGTGCTGCTGGCGTTGCCCGCCGAACTGCGCGACCAGTCGTGCCTGTGCCCGAGCTGCGCTCAAGTCGAGTCGCAGCTGCAAGCAGCCCTATAGGGTAAGATGCGCGCCCTTTTCCGATCTGCCGACCGTCATGCGCGTTGACCGCTTCCTCAGCAACCTGCCCCGTTTCAACCGCAAACAGGTGCGCCTGCTGCTGGTCGAACGGCGGATCAGGGTCGACGGGCAGATCGTCAGCGATCCGCACTTCGAAGTGCGCGAGTTCAGCCGTGTCGAGTGCGACGACGAAGTGCTGCAAGCCGGCAAACCACCGCGTTACTTCATGCTGCACAAACCGCCGGGTTGTGTCAGCGCCACTCGCGACCCGGAACACCCGACCGTCCTCGACCTGATCCTTGAACCTGACAAGGATGACCTGCACATCGCCGGGCGTCTGGACTTCAACACCACCGGGCTGATGCTGATCACCAACGACGGATCCTGGTCGCGGCGCCTGACCCAACCGCAGACCAAGCTGCCGAAGGTCTACTACGTCGAAACCGAACAGCCGATAACGCCAGAGTACGCACAGACCTTCGCCCAGGGCCTGTACTTCGCCTTTGAGGATCTCACCACCCAGCCCGCCGAGTTGGTGCTGCTGGGCGAAAAATCTGCACGGTTAAGTATCGTCGAAGGCCGTTATCACCAGGTGAAACGGATGTTCGGCCACTTCGATAACAAGGTCTTGCGCCTGCACCGCGAACGCATGGGGCCGCTGGTACTCGACGACGCATTGAGACCGGGTGAGTACCGCCCGTTGAGCGCCACAGAGATCCAGCTGATCTGAAGCAAGCGACCGCTGAGCAGATGCTGTCGAACAATTTACGAACTGCACTTGCGCGATGGCCACTCCCCTGCTTGAATCAGGACGTCGGCCGAAATGTGACCGGCAAGTCATAACATACTTCTAAGAAACTTTTTGTCGGCAGAGAGCCTCGCAGATTCCACCTCTCCCGACAGACTGCCCGCCAATAACAATACCCGTCGACCAGCCTTCACCGGATCGACATGGGCTCAAAAATTCCAGGCGTATGCCTACCTGTCACAAAGCTCGTGCAATCTCATTGCGCGCATACCCGCTTGCCAGGAGTCTTACGACATGAGGCCAGAAATCGCTGTGCTGGATATACAAGGTCAGTACCGGGTTTACACGGAGTTCTATCGCGCAGACGCCGCAGAGAAGACCATCATTCTGGTCAACGGCTCGATGGCCACGACTGCATCGTTTGCACAAACCGTGAAAAACCTGCACCCGCAATTCAACGTGGTGTTGTACGACCAGCCCTACGCGGGCAAGTCAAAAGCCCACAATCGGCATGAGAAAATGCTCACCAAGGAAGTCGAAGGGCAGATCCTCCTTGAGCTGATCGACCATTTTGCCGCGGAACACGTGATGTCATTCTCGTGGGGTGGCGCAGCCACCATGATTGCTCTGGCACAGCGCCCGCGCCGGATCGAAAAAGCCGTGATCAGTTCGTTCTCGCCAGTGGTCAACGAGCACATGCGCGATTACCTGGAGCGCGGTGTCGACTACCTCGGCAAGCTCGACCGCGACCGTGTCGGCCATCTGGTCAACAACACCATCGGCAAGCACCTGCCATCGCTGTTCAAACGCTTCAACTATCGCCACGTCAGCACCTTGGCCGAACACGAATACGGGCAAATGCATTTCCACATCAGCCACGTGCTCAACAGCGATCGCCTGTGCTACTTCAAGGCAGCCAAGCAAATCAACGTGCCGGTGCTGTTCATGAACGGTGAATGGGACGAATACACCGCTGCCAGCGATGCCCACCTGTTCGCCAGCCATGTGCAACACAGCACATTCAGCACCATCCGGGCCACCGGGCACTTTCTCGACATGGAGCACAAAGCCGCCTGCCGAGACAGCCGCCATGCACTGCTGGGTTTCCTGAAACCGGCTCATCATGAAGGCCGAACGCGCTCCCACTTCACCCAGGACCACCATGCACTGGCCATTTGAAACAGCGTCCTCGCGAGCAACCTCGTCTTCCTAGGTACATGCACTACTTGCCGGAACGAGGCTTGCCCGCGACAGACCGCAACACGCTTTCAAACCCTGCGTACCACCGCCATCGCCAGCGCTGAGCCCAGCGGCCGACGAGACATGCCCCTGCCCGTCCGAACCTGCAAAAACTCACGTAAACACAGATCCGCCAAAGAAAAACTTCAAATCCCCGGCCACATCTGGTACAAAGTCAGCCGCTCTGAGCGGGTGTCGTATAATGGCATTACTCCAGCTTCCCAAGCTGATAACGAGGGTTCGATTCCCTTCACCCGCTCCACTATTTTCAAGGCCTCCAGCGGTATCGAGGTAGCGTCAAGCGGGACTGGTCACAGTTTCGGTGACAGTTACCCCATTTGCGTGGATGCGCCAGCCTGGCACCCTCCCCCTCCCCCGTGCAATTCCCCGTTTTCGGTTACCAATTGATCCCATACGTCCCAAGTCAACGAAAAAAGCACTTAAGCTCATTTGCTGTCCCAATCTCATGATCCACCGTCTCGGTCGCTCGGCGTCTTGATACGACCAGGAAGAGTCAGCGTGCTGGCGATTTCAGTGTCGGATAGCTGACATCCCGCAGCACCTCGATGTAGCTTTTATAGAGATTCTCGGCAGTCAGCAGCTGCCGCGCCGCCAGTTGCTGATGAGCGCTGCGCAAATGGTAGAAAGGCATGCGCACATAGAGGTGATGCTCGATGTGGTAGTGGATGGAATGGGGACCGAACACAAAGGTCTGCCAGTTCGGGCGCACGATGCTGCGGGCGTTCTGGCTCTGGTCATCGTTGGCCGGTAGGCCGGCGTGCTCCATTATCGCTCGGACGCGCCCCATCAAGGGCAGCAAGGTAATGGCCGGCAGCAACCACAAGCCGGGGTAGAGCCAGGGGTGGCCGCATCCGCTCAGCAGGGCGAACAGTAAGCCGTTGCTGGTCAGCATTGAAAATACTTCCCAAAGCGCATGACCAGTGGATTTATCGACCTTGGGCATGATCGCGCGGTAGTCGCCCCGGGCAAACTTGAAGGCACTGATGACGTAGCCCACCCCAGACAAATCAGCCAGTAGCCGCGTGGCCAGCCTGCCCCGAGGCAGCGGGTAATCCCCCAAGCCAAAGACCGCGACCACCGGGTCGTCATGCTGCATCGGTTGTCGATGATGCTTCAGGTGACCGGCACGGTAGGTTTGCAGGGAAAGAAACAACGGGCCCGCGGCAAACAATTGCCCGATCAAGTCGTTCAGTTTCTGCCGGCGCAGCAGCACGCCATGGGCGCTCTCATGCATGATCACCGCCAGCGCCAACTGGCTGCGGGCAATGATCAGCGCCGCCAGCAGGTAGGTGACGGGGTGCGGCCAGAGCGCGACAAAGGCAAACGACGCGGCGATCAAGCCCCAGTCGGCCAGCAGCGCCAGCAAGCTGATCCAGGGTTTGAGTACGAACAGCTTAGCGGCGGGGACAAAGGCATTCAGCGCCCGATTGTCTCCGGCATGGGATTTAGGCTGGGACACGGGCATTGCTTCCTTGTCGTTGGGTGGCCAGGGCGCATGCCAGGGCCAGCAGCACACCGCCTGCGACATCGATCAGCGTGTGCTGTTTGAGGGTCAAGGTCGACAGGCAGATAAGCAGGCCCGTGATCCCGGTCAGCCATTTATAGTGACGAGACCAGAGCGCGCGGCAGGCCAGGCAGGTCACCGCCACATGCAGGCTGGGGCAGCCATTGGACGCCAGGTCCAGCTGCCACAGCCGGCTCAGTCGCTGGCGCAAAAAGGCGTTGTCGATCGAGCCGATATCGGGCCTGGGCACGTATTCGGGGAACAGCCAGAAGCACAGGATGGCGACACCAAAGGCAATCCCGGTGGCGTTCTTGAAGGCCCTGAAAGCGTTGGCGCTGACGTAGGCCGCCGCCAGCAGCACAAAGGGAAAGAACAGCACATACGCCCACCACGATTGCGCAATGAACGGGATCAGTTCATCCAGCGGCGTGACCCAACTGTAACGCGGCGTAATCACCCGCTGCAGACCACAGAAAATGCTCAGGCCCAGCAGCAGCCCAAGGAGCGCAACTAGCGCCTGTCGATAATTGGGACTCGGGGTCAGGCTCTGCAAGGGGTTGCCCATGGCTGCTCGCTTACGGGATGCATGAGTGTATGACGGCCCACAGCGGCACATTCACAGGTTGAGCAAGCAGCTGACCCAGGCGTCGATCCGCGCCTGGGCGCGCTCCCTGCCTGGCGCACCTGTAGGCTCAGGCGCGGCAGCTGCGGTCAGTTGCACCGCCGCCTGGGCCACCTGTCGCTGAAAGTCACCGGCGTCGCCGCGCCAGGTCACCACACGGTGCAGCAACTGCAACTGAGCGGCGCGCGCAGCATTGGTGGCCTGTTCGGGCTGGTCGCTGAGGACCAGGATAATCGGTCGCTGATAGACCCGGGCGATGGACAATGCGGCCATGCCCGGTGCAGACACTATCAGTTGCGCCTGCGCCGCGCGACTGGCCCAGAGCGGGTCGACCCCGAGCCAGTCACTGCACCCCCCGTAGCCCTCACCCACCAGGTGCGCACCCAGGCCGGCATCGCCCAGGCCCGCACTCAAGGCATCGGCCAGGCTGGGCTCGCTGAAGTGTGGATTGAGGTACACCGCAGCGCCAGCGGCGGCCTGTCCTGGCAACTCGGCGGCCAATGCCACCGGGGTCGGCAAGCGATACAGCATCGGCGCCTTGGCGTCGTCGACTTCATAGGCAAAATCATGCTCGATGCGGGCCCGCGCCGCGTCTATCTGGCGGCCGACAATCCAGCCGAACAGCCGTCCGAACCAGCGTGGCGACATGCCTTCGAAATTGTTGAGCAGCGCCACCTTGAGGCTCGCCCCGTACACGTGCACGATCTTGCGCCGCCATCCCGGCAGCATGCCCATGTACAGCAACGCCGGGTGAAAGGAGTCGTTGATCACCAGATCCGCGCTGCGCAGTCTGCGCCCCAGGCGGATGATATCCCGCAGCATCCGGCCAGGGCGAAACAGGTAATGCGCGACATTGCGATTGGTGGCCTGGCGCAGCATGTTCTGCTCGCTGTCAAACTGCACCGCATAGTGCTGGGAGAGGAGTTCGGCCTCGATGCCGAAGTGTTGCAGAAAGCGCTGCCCCTGCTCCGAGGTGGTCAGCACTTCGACCTGCGCCCCCGCCTCTCGCAGGGCATGCACCAGTAACTGCGCGCGCATCAAGTGGCCGCGGGCATCGGCGGTAGCCAGATAAAGAATGCGTGAGCTCATCGGGCAGCACCGCCCACGCCGCCAAGCATCCAACCGGCGACGTACATCGCCAGCGCGCCGGTAACGCCAAAACTGGAGTCGACGGTGCGAATGTCTTTCAGCAACAGGGCCAGGTGCGCCAGTTCATGGGGGGCAACGATGCGCCGCAGCGTGTTCTCGCACAACCGTACGTGAGCTTTCTCGTCGGCCAGAACCCGTGACAAAAGCGGGTACAGCCTGTGCTCGGTACCTATGACCGTGCAGTGGCGACTCAATACTCGCTCGGCCATCTGCTCGGCACAGAGTCCGGTGGCGTAGGCCGGCACCAGCAGGCCATGCTCGAAATGTGCCGCGTAGCGATGCGCCAGGCGTTGCCAGCGCAAGATCTTGCGCCGGCTGAGCCAGTCCGGCTCCAGGCGGGTTGCGCCGTCATCGCCAAGAACGCGCAAGGCTTCGGCAAACAGCGTCACGTGTCGACGCTCATCGGCCAAGTGCTGTTCGACCTGACGTTCGAGCCAGGGCGGCGACTGCGGCAGCAGCTCTTCCAGCAGCGTGCGTTCGGTCGCGTCTTCGCCGGCCAGGTACATGCGCAACAACAACCGTTCCGCACGCGGGCTGCGGTGCAGGCGTAGCAGCGCGGCGCGCTTGATGCTATCCACCAGGCGCACTTGCAACGCACCCAGGCCCTGGGCCTTAGGCATGCTTAGGCAACTGAAGCCCGTCTCGGTTGTGGCAGGTTCGCCCACACTCATTGCGCGGGCTGCAGGGCAGTGTCGGTAGCCGCGGATGCCGTCGTCGCTTGCGGGCTGTGGCGCCAGGCCAAGATCATGCCGATAAAGCTGTCGCGCATAAAGGCGGAGCCAGACGCGTAGGCCGCGGGGAAGCTTTCTTCACGACCGTTGTAACGCAGGTAACCCTTACCGTTCACGGCGCCCAGCTCCAGGGTGTCGCGCTTGTTCAAACCGCGCTGGCGCACGTCCTTGAGCAGCGGGCTGTCTTCAAGACCAAACACAAACAGTTGGCGCTGTACCACCCACACCGGGATCTGGCTGCTCAGGGCCTGCAGGTTAAGGCTCCAGGTCCCCTTTTCCGGTAACTGATCCAGCTCGGCATTGCCCAGTTGCTCCGAGGTAAAGCTGGCGCGCATCAGTGATTTCGACACACGCCCGACGCCAAGGGCGATAGTGATGTCGTCGGCGGCCGGGTTGTGCGCATCGCTGGGGCGCACCACCACGAAATAGCTGGCCACCCGCGCGGCGATTGACGGCTGCGCCAATACATCTCGCGCCTGCTCGGCGGTGAACAGCAAACGTTCGCTGGCGCCTTCGCGGACGCTGATCTGATAAGGGTCAAGGACGATGTCACCGAACTTGCCGCGCACCGGCGAGTGCACGTAGGTGTCGGACTTCCACACCTTGCCCGAGCGCCGCAGCAGCACATGCAGGCTCAGGGGCACACGCTGGCCATCAGCGGCGATGCCACTGCCGTGCAGCAGGACGTCGCCAATCACGGTTTTGCTGTCGTGACTGGCAGCGGCGCCAATCACGATGGCGTGGGATTGGGGGTCGACGCTGGCATGGGCGTCCGCCACATCCAGGGCGATGCGGTTGCAGTTGCGATCAATGCTACTGGTGGCGGCTGCAGCACAACCACTGTTCGAAGCAAAGTGATACACCCCGCGACCGCTGAACTCGGAGAGCGCGGCATTGGCCTGACCGCTCAGCGCCAGCAATGCCAGGCACACCACGGAGTAGCCGAATGAGGTAAGCGAACATGTTTTCATGAGGACTTCCTGTGGGCACGCTGCCTGCGTGCGAAGATACGGCGCTACGCGGATCAATCCAGGTTGCGGTGATAAGACAGCGCCTCACTGTGACGGGCGCTCGCGCGACCGGCGTTGATACCCAAGCCATGGACCACCGCGCCAGCGGTGTCGAGCAACGATATGGCGATCACGATTGCCGCCGCGGCAAGGCGCCGTACCCCGCGCAGAGGCGGCAGGTCTTGATGGTTGAGGGCGCGCAGGCTGTAGCCCAATCGCCCGACCATCACGCACAAAGGCCCGATAGGACCGCTGCGCCCGAGCCATTGCAGCCAGCCCGGCATATAGGCGCGTACCAGATACGGCGTAAGGTCGACACTGTCGCCGCCCCTGAGCCAGCGCAGCTTGACCACTTCGCCATGGCTGTCGGGCAGCCGATGCTCGGTATGCGCGCCTGACGCATAGACAACCGCCACGCCCGCGGCTTGCAGGCGTAGGCCCATGACCTGGCAATGGGCGCGGTAGACGCCATCGAGCGGCTCGTAGCGGTACTGCTCGAAGGTGTCACAGCGAAAGGCCACGTTGTTCGCATAAAAGTTACGCGTGGCGCCTTGGCGCAGGGGGCTGGGGAAGTACATGAAGTCGATGGCGGTCAGCGCAGTGCCGGTGACGCTCGGCGCATAACTGGTGCGCCCCGCGACCGCCAGCGGCGCGTCGGACTGTGCAAAGGGTGCGAGCAATTGCTCCAGCCAATGGGCACAGGGAATGCAATCGGCATCGGCAAAGACCACGTACTGGCAGCGCGCCTGGTCGACACCGTCGAAGCCGACATTCTTGGCATCGTAGTAACCGGTGAGGGCATCGATTTCGACGAAATCCAATGCCCGCCCGGCCAGTACACACAGCGCTTGGCGCGCCTGCAGATCAAGGCCATCGTGGGTGATGACCCACTGGGCAAAAGACTGGGGTGACACACTTTGCCGGGCAAGCCGGGTGATCAGACGCTTGAGGCTGCTCAGGCCCTCCACAGCATCCTTGCCACCGCGCAGATTGTTAGTCTCCAACACCAGCGCCGTATTGGCGACTATACCGTCCAAGCGCTTGAGCATGTCGTCGTTGGGAGGCAGCACAGACATCCTGGTTGTCGTTTCTTCACTATCCATTTCAATGCATCTCTGAAAAAGGCAAAGTTGCTCGCCGGCCTTGTTTGCCCAGTGTGACAAGCAGCTCGGGGTGTCGCGGGCGCAATCACAGCATTACTCTTGAGACGATGCAAACACGGACTTCGCCGGCCCATGCTCCCGTGCCCGCCCCGCTCATCGACAGCGGGTTTCCGTAGTCAGTTGAATTGGTGCTTGGCCCACACGGCGGATGCTGATTCGTTGCGCGAGAATGCTACACCAGGCCAAGCTTAACCATCGCTGCCCACTAAGCAAAGACATGGCTCAAAGCCGGCCTTTGCCCATGCTCCCGAAATGGCTATTCTTCTTCGTTCTAAGTAAAGGATTGCTGAAGCTTTTTTATTTCACCAAGGACGATGAATGATTCCCTCTGCTCGCTTGGGCGACACACACGCTTGCCCATTGCCTGGACACGGCACTACACCGATTACCCGCCGGAACCTTCTGAACCGAAGACACCCGAATTGATCGCCGTTGCCGGTAGTCAGCATGACGAATCTCCTGCCAATAAGATGATGTTCATTGCCCAAGCCGTGCGCCAGTTGGCTGAGTTCAAACGAGACAAACCGAATATGAAACGGACACTGGTGATCTTCACACCGTTTTATACCGAGAGCATGCTCAGTGCAGCACGAAAGTCTGCGCAGGAATACAGCAGTGGTTTAGTTACCGTGACGGATGCCGGGGGACTGATTAATTACCTCAACACCGGGAAAGATCGGAGCCAGTCACCTATCGAGCATCTGGCCGTCTTCAGCCATGGCGTACCGCAAAGTGTGGCCTTCGGGTATCAACTTTCGGAGGGGGATTCGATGGCTCTCGATGTGTTGAATTACGAGCGGATTTCGCCTTTGGCTTTCTCAAGCTCCGCGCGGATCGACAGTTACGCCTGCCGAACGGGTATGGGTAATAAGCCGGATTACCGGATTGAGGAAGTGATTCAGTTTTTTCCACAGACCAATGAAAGTCTGGCTCAGCTGTTGGCTAATCACCTGGGGATTAAGGTCGGTGCCTTTGTTCGTCGATCTGATTACAAAAATACCTGGGGCACGTTTGAGGAGCGTCAAAAGGGCAAGCTTTGCACGCTCACTGATAACGCAGCGCCTTCGAGTAAGTGGTGCACAAAATGGGATCAGTTGAACACAGAACGAAAACGCTCCAAACGTAATAACAATTTTACTTATCAGTCGGTTGGTGCAATCAACCCGGTGATTTCAGGCGATACACCGTTGGCTTTGCCCGGAGGTTTCTTTGAGTTTTCGCCAGAATAAAGGGCGGTTGCTTGCTCTGATTATTGCGTTTGGTGTGCTGTTGGTCGTTGGCAATTATGGGTTCAAGATCATGACGAGTATTTACAAACAGGATGATGGCAATGGTGTCGTTGTCTATGCCGATGACTACGTGAAAACGGGTCAATGGGTTTTCGACTGCCTAAATTCACGGCTGATCAATCGTAAGCCGCTGCCAGTGCCGTTTGCTGACCTAGAGAAGACCGGCAAGCTCGCCATTGGTAGTGCCTATCTGAAGGAAGAGGATAAGCAGCCAGCGCGGGAGGCTCTGCGTGCGATTACAGGCGTTCGTGACTGGTATCGTGGCCTTCGTTATCTTTATTCGGGCTTGGATGACGAAAGCAATGTGCGCTCGCACACGTTCGATTTGGTTGCTAGATATGCCAATCGGTCTTGGGCGCTGAGGGTTGAGCAGTGGATTGGATACGATGGGAAATCCGTCTTCACCGTGACGCCGCTGCCGTATGATCCCGCTACCTATGTTGACTACAACCGGGCACTTCAGGATGCATCAACAAGCTGTCCAGTACGCCAGTAAAAAATACTCAGAACTTGGCTCAACTGCTTGAGCTCAATGCCCGCCAATAGGCGGGCGTTTGCTATCCAGTGATGGTTTTCATCTTCCCGGCCAGCTGTTTGGCTGACCCTGCCGCAGCCGTGAACGCGCCAGCATTGTCGGGCGGCGACGTTGGCCCGTGTGTATGCCCAGCCAACTGATTGTTCATCTGCTCCACCAGATCGAGCAAATCACATAGCACCTGCAACACGTTTACCCCGCTCGATCCGATCCAGGTCTTCGGCGCCTCCAGCCGCTGAC
Source organism: Pseudomonas sp. CVAP#3 (assembly GCF_018986375.1). Lineage (NCBI taxonomy): Bacteria > Pseudomonadati > Pseudomonadota > Gammaproteobacteria > Pseudomonadales > Pseudomonadaceae > Pseudomonas > Pseudomonas sp. CVAP#3. The sequence continues at coordinate 23,962 of NZ_JAHMSC010000010.1, read as the reverse complement.
TGACTTTGGCCACGCTCTTACGCAGCCCCTGAATCCGTTCCTGCATGTCACCACCCACCGTGGCGTTGTGCTTCTGTCCCACCACCAGGTTCAAATCGCGGCCGGTGGCCTGGTGCAGATCATCCACGGCCGCCAGGCTCGCCGATCCGCCCGACAACAGCTTGAGCGCACCCAGGGCTTTGATTTTCTTGATCCCGCCCACTGACTCGGTTGAGTGATCGTCAATTGTCTGGGTGTGGTTCTGGAACGGCTCGCGGTTCTCCAGCGCCTCAACCTCGCGCTCAATCGCCTTGTCTGTGATCTTGCCGTCGGCCTGGCGCAGCCAGTTGCCATCGGCGTCGACGCGTTGCTGGGCGGCCTCGCTGTATTGCCAGACCTGATCGCCTTTCGGCACCTTGGGCATGCTCAAGCCGTGAGGCAGGATCGTCTGGATGCAGGGCTTGTTCGGCAGACCATAGGCAAAGCACACCACGACCTGAGTGCCCTCCTCCGGAAAGGCATACATACCCATTTCCTCGCCACCGGTGGGCAGTGGCAACGCGGGGGCGGGCTCGCCGTCTGGTCCCAGTACCTCGATATCGACCGCGTAGCGCGGCCGGAAGTCGTCGCAGATCCCGGCGCTGGCGGGCGCGTCAGCCACGGCAATGACGCGGGCAAAGAGTGGCAGATGGTTGCCGCCGGTGAGTTCGGGGAATTGCCGTTCTACGCTGTGGCGGATTAACGCCAGCCAAATTCAGTGTCGCCCCCCCATTTACTGGTGGCACAAAGAAGCCAATTTCCGAAAAGGCAATGTCCCACACGACACTGGGAATTGTCCGTACACTTGCGCATTGCTGTGCATTTGCAACGAGGCCTATAGTCGAGCCGGCGCCAAAATGGCGCTTCGGGTTTGGCGACTCGATGCCAATGTACAAAAGCCTCCGATCAGTTTTCGGAGCACTTTAAAGCACTTAGCTGCCTGCTTTTTGGTAGCTGTGCGCGGGAGATCTTCGGGTCTGCCGGGTTGTCCATTGTCCGGTTCGCCAACCTGCGTACAGCTGCCACCCTTTTCGTTTGGCGACGATTGAGTGGTAGACCTCTTATCTCAATGGAACTCTACTCATGAATGAATACATGGCCTTAACCAGCAACGCCGACGACCTACCCTCCCTGTTCGTCAACACCACTCAACCGCTGCATTCACTGCTCAGCACGGCCAGTTACAGAATCCGAGCCGTGACGCAGATTCTTGAAAACCTCGCGATGCGGGGAGACATCACCACTGACTCGGTCATTCTCAGCGACTTCGCATTGCTCTGCTGCATACCTTTGCGCGACGGTTGCGATGTGCTGGATGTGATTGCGCGACGCATGGATGCAGAACCGTCCTGACGTCACAAGGGGGCGCTGTTTCGGCGCCCCTTGTGTTCTATAGACCAAGTGTTGCACTAGCTGTGCATCGGAAGATCCGCCATGTCGCCGCCGTTGCATCATTCGCAACCTCTTGACCCAATCACACCAGGCCCTAACGCCGCACCCAGAGCTTGATACTGAAATTCACGCATGCTAGCGAATGCTATACTTCTTTCGAATTGCATGAAGTCTGCAACGTCCCCTACCGCTACAGATACCGACTGCAAATCTCAGTTAACGGCTGCAGGACAGAGGAGGTCTACAGCAAGCACGAGATGGGAGGTGTGGTATGAATCGGCACTATTACATCAGTGACAATCTCGACGATCTTGAAACCGTTGAAAATGAATTGGAAGCCAACGGCATCAATACCGAACAAATTCATGTGCTCAGTGAAGAAGTGGCTGATGTTGAAGAGCATCACCTCCACGAAGTTAACTCGTTAATGAAACAAGACACTGTTCACTCTGGCGAGATTGGTGCAGTGATCGGTGTGCCACTCGCGGCGCTGGTCCTGGGTGGCGCCTATTGGCTGGGCTGGACCGAATCCGCCGCAGGCTGGATGCCTTTTATCTTCCTGGCGATTGTTATCGCGGGCTTCTCCATCTGGGAAGGCGGTTTTTTTGGTATCCAGGTGCCAAACACGCACTTCCGCAGTTTCAAACAGGTGGTAGACGAGGGCAAACATATCTTTTTCGTGGATGTTGAGCCGGATCAGGAATCGGTACTGGACCGGGTTATCGAACATCATCCAAGACTGAAGATCGCCGGCATGGGAACGGCAGCCCCCCACTGGACAGTCGCCTGGCAGCACAAATGGCATCAGTTCAAGCGAGTGATATCGGGTTAGCCCCGCAGGCTTGAGGGCGTCCGGAAGTGCCATCCGGACGTCGCTTACTGGCCGAAGAAAATCACCCGGCTGAGGAACACATAATCAGCCTCGGTGGCCATCAGTCCGACGAGTACCAGTAAACACAACGGTGGCACCAATATGGCATAGACCATGGCCAACCGTTCCCAGGCCATGTGCATGAAGACGGAGACAATTAAACCTGCCTTCAACAACATGAGCGTGATGATCAAGGACCACCGGAGGTAGCCCTGGAAGTGAAAATAGTCGACAAGATACGACAGCGTGCTGAGGACGAATAACAGCCCCCAGATTTTCAGGTACAAACTGATTGGATGTTGCTGACCCTGGGCATGCGCCATCATCAGTGCTCCTCTTCAGAACCTGTTCACGACCTACCATAAATAGAAGAAAGCAAAAATAAACACCCACACCAGGTCCACGAAGTGCCAGTAAAGCCCGGCTATCTCGACGATCTGATAGTTTCCGGAGCGCTCATAATCTCCGCGTAATACTTTCATCGCCACAATGCTGAGGTAGATGACGCCGACTGACACATGCAGCCCGTGGAAGCCGGTAATCATGAAAAAGCTGGCGCCAAATTGCGCCGCCCCCATGGGGTTCCCCCAGGGACGCACCCCTTCTGCGATGAGCTTGCTCCATTCAAATGCCTGCATGCTGACGAAGGTCACACCGAAGGCTGCTGTCGCCAGCATCAGGGCAGCGGTTTTCGCGCGATCATGGCGATAGGCGAAATTGACTGCCATGGCCATGGTGCCGCTGCTACTGATCAGCACAAAGGTCATGATGGCGATCAGAATAAGCGGGATTTCTCTACCGCCGATCGTCAATGCGAACACTTCACTGGGGTTCGGCCAAGCGCTGGTGATCGTCATGCGTACCGACATGTAGCCGGTTAAAAAACAGGTAAATACAAACGTATCGCTGAGCAGGAATATCCACATCATCGCCTTGCCCCAAGGCACCTGCCTGAAAGCCTCTCTGTCCGAGGCCCAGTCGTTGGCGATGCCCTGCCATCCCGTTGCAGGCGGCGAGCTGGGTGGGTTGGATGAACTGGACTCGACTGGGGCTAGCGGGTGCGATGCCATGGCTTTTCACCTCAGGCCGCAGAATCTGGCAATGGCTTCATAGGTTGCCGGCGTACTGGTCAGCAGCGCGAATAGCACGAACCAAAGACCCAGTAAGTAATGCCAATAGATGGCACAGAGCTCTACGCTGGCGCTGAGTTGCGGCAACGGCACGTGATGCAGGAATTTAGCGACGGTTCTGCTCCAGGCGATCAGCCCGCCCAGCAGGTGGAACCCGTGCAGGCCGGTCAACAGGTAGAAGAAACTGTTGGCCGGATTACTGGCGACAAAGTAGCCCCAGGCGACAAACTGCTGCCAGACCCAGAGTTGTCCTGTCAAAAAGGCAACTGCAAATACGCCCCCCACTGCAAAGCCAATGACTGTTGCGTCCAGTCGCCCCTGTCGGGCGGCCATACGCGACCACTGCAGTGCGATGCAGCTGAATACCAGAAAAGCCGAATTCAGCCATAGCTGCCATAGATTGGCTAACGGCGCCAAGGGCTCCGTCAGGGGTTGCCAGTCGGCCATTTGCGAGCGTTCGATAAAGGCAACCAAGAAGATAAAGAATAACGAACTCACCACGGCCAGAAACAAGCGCAGGCCGACTCTTGCGTTTTGGATTCTATCGGCAGCCTCAGCGGCCTGAATATCCTCAGGACCACCACTCCAACTACCGCCGGGGTCAGCACCGTCGGCGTTTCTCAATAGCAGCCTGTTCATGTCTTAACGTCCGCAATACTGGCTCCGGCACTGAGTTGCCGCATCTGCTCCAACGCCTCGTCGGAGACCGTTTGCGGAACGAAATCCTGGTCTATTCCCGGCATGCTGTAGTCATAGGCCCAGCGATGCACGACCGGCAGCTTCGCGCCCCAGTTACCGTGTACCGGCGGGGTGTTCGGCGTTTGCCATTCCAGACTGGCCGCGCCCCAGGGGTTACTGCCTGCGGGCTTGCCTTTGAAAGTGCTCCAGGCCAGGTTGAACAGGAACAGCAGTTGGGAAACGCCGACGATCAATGCGACCACCGTAATGAAAGAATTCAAGTCTTGCGCCGACTGCGGGATGAACGCGTAGTTGTCATAGGCGTAGTAGCGGCGTGGCATGCCCTGGAAACCCAGGTAGTGCATGGGAAAGAAGATGGCGTAGGTGCCGAGAAAGGTAATCCAGAAATGCAGCTTGCCGAGGATGTCGTTCGTCATCCGCCCGGTTACTTTCGGGAACCAATGATAAATGCCGCCGAACACCACCAGTACCGGTGCGACCCCCATGACCATATGAAAATGGGCCACGACGAAATAGGTGTCCGAGAGCGGAATATCCACGATCACATTGCCGAGAAACAACCCGGTCAGACCGCCGACCAGAAAGGTGACGATAAAGGCCAGGGCAAACAGCATCGGTACGGTCAGATGAATGTCGCCCCGCCACAGGGTCAGAATCCAGTTGTAGACTTTCAGTGCGGTCGGCACCGCGATGATCAAGGTGGTGGTGGCGAAGAAAAAGCCAAAGTAGGGGTTCATTCCGCTGACATACATATGGTGAGCCCAGACCACAAAACTGAGCACGCCAATCGCAATAATGGCCCACACCATCATTCGGTAGCCGAAGATACCTTTACGCGCATGCGTGCTGATCAAGTCGGAGACCAGACCAAACGCCGGGAGAGCAACGATATAGACTTCCGGGTGGCCGAAGAACCAGAACAGATGCTGGAATAATATCGGGCTGCCACCTTGGTGATCGAGCTGCTGCCCCAGCGAGATGATCGCCGGCATAAAGAAGCTGGTGCCCAACAGCTTGTCGAACAGCGTCATGATCGCACTGACAAACAACGCCGGGAAAGCCAGCAAGGCCATGATCGAGGCCATGAAGATTCCCCATACGGAGAGCGGCATGCGAAACAATGTCATGCCGTGCGTGCGCGCCTGCAACACCGTGGTGACGTAGTTCAACCCGCCCATGGTGGTAGCGACGATAAAAATCGCCAGTGAGACGAGCATCAGTACGATGCCCCACTCGGTCCCCGGTGTCCCCTTGGTAATGGACTGTGGCGGATAGAGCGTCCAGCCCGCACCGGTGGGGCCGCCAGGAACAAAGAAACTGGCGAGCAACACCAGTACCGCGAGCAGGTAGGTCCAGTAACTCAGCATGTTGACGTAGGGGAAGACCATGTCACGGGCCCCCACCATCAGCGGGATCAGATAGTTGCCGAAGCCACCGAGAAACAAGGCCGTCAGCAAATAAATGACCATGATCATGCCGTGCATGGTCATCGCTTGATAGTAAGTACTGGCGTCCATGAACCCCAAACTACCGGGGAAGCCTATCTGCAAGCGCATCAAGTCGGACAACACCACGGCGATGATGCCCACGAATATAGCCGTCAAGGAATATTGAATGGCGATGACCTTGTGGTCCTGACTCCAGATATATTTGGTCAGGAAACTTTTGGGCTCGTGCAGTGCTTCTGTTTCGGCTTGCTCCGCATAGGCCATCACGTCATCCTCCAACTGAAGTTTCGGTGTATCGCTGGCTGCTTACGGCTACTTTCCTGGCTCCGCCTTGCTCGCATCAGCGTCGGCATTCGCTTTGGACTTGATAAAAGCGATCAGTGCGCTCAACTCCGTATCACTCGGCGTAAAGGCGGGCATGATGGGCGCATAGCCCTTGACGATTTTGGCGTTAGGCTTAAGAACCGATTCTTTTATATAGTCCTCATCGACCTTTATCCTCGTACCGTCCTCAAGGGTTTCTGTCTTGCCATACAGGCCCTGCCAGCTGGGGCCGACGCCCTTGCTGCCATCGACACTGTGGCAGGCCACACAGCCGAACGACTTGGCCAGCTGCTGTCCCTGCGCCGCCAAGTCTTCACCCGCGGCAGAAAGCTCATCGCTTTGGCGCGCGGTACCCAGTGATTTGATCAGGGCAACGAGAGCACCCAGTTCATCTTCATTGAGAGTATAGGCCACCATGACCGGCGGGTAGCCCTGTACCCTTCGGGCCTTCGGATCGAGGATCGCCGATTTAAGGTAGGCCTCATCGACCTGCACACTGGTGCCATCGGCAAGCTGTTCGGTGCGGCCATACAAGCCCTTCCATCCCGGGCCGAGACTGGCACTGCCATCCTGGCTATGGCAGGCGTTGCAGCCGTACTTCTCGACCAACAGCCGGCCTTTTTCCAACATGCTGTCCCGACTGGGTTTGGCAGCTGCCGCTAATGTCTGCGCAAAAGTCGGTTGACTGCTCAACCATTGATCGAAGGCGTCCTGTTCGTCGACGATCATATGGCCGCGCATGTTGTAATGCCCCACGCCACAATATTCAGCGCACATGATTTCATATTGCCCGGTTTTAGTTGGCGTAAACCAAAAGTACGACACCATCCCTGGCACCATGTCCATCTTGCCGCGCATTTGTGGTACATCGAAATCGTGCAGCACATCTTTGGAACGCAGTAAAACTTTTACCGGCTGATCGAGCGGAAGGTGAACTTCATTGTTTAGTACCAGTATATCGTCCTGCCCTGCAGGATCCTTGGGATCAAGACCGAAAGGGTTGGTGGAATCAGCAAACTTGATATCCGACTTGCCTAACTTTCCGTCCCGACCGGGAAAACGAAAAGCCCACTGCCACTGCTGGGCAACCACTTCAAGTTCATAAGCTTTTTTCGGCACCCGGACGAAATCACTATAAACAACCAGGCCTGGCGCCAACATCGCGGCAATACCGACCGAAGTAACGATAATTAACCATAACTCCAATTTTTTATTGCCTGGCTGGTAGGCCGCCTTGGCACCGTCCTTGTGACGATAACGCATCACGGCGACCGCCATAAATACCGTGACGGCGATGAAAAATATTCCGCTGATGACCAGGGTGATGAACTGGGTGGTGTCTATTGACCCCCAGTTGGACGCGGCCGGCGTCGCATGCCAAGGCGCCAGGATGTTGAACAACACTGATGCAACAACGATTAGAATCAAGATAATTGCTGTTGCCATTTTCTCTTCATCCTATTCCTGTCACGCGTGGATTATGCAAAAGCATCGCCACTTAACAGCATCGTCAAATTAATACTAATCTGACGTCCCAGCAGAGCAGACAAACACCACTGCTCCTGACGGTAAAGTCAGCAAGAAGTATAGTGCAGGAACGGAGCAAGCGCTTTTCCTGAAGTACCGTGACGCACGAGCATTCAAACTCCAACAGTAAGTTAATTATTTAAATCCATTCGCCACCTATAGCTAAAGATATTCAGCATCACGTCTCCCGGCACTAGATTGGGCATAGCGACTTGTTTCCGATCAGTCAAAATCATCAGGATCGAGCCCCACGCCCCCAAGCGAGGCTCGGTTGCCAGCTATACTTAATTTCTGATTACGGACGGTAGAGATCGACCAGAAGCGGCCCGAGCTACAGAGTCCAGCAGTCCACAACGGAGGTTTCGTCATGAGTGCCTTGACGATCGAAGGCTGGTGCAAAATCAGCGGCAACCAAAAGTCCATCCCGGTGGGGGAGATCCATTTTGACGTCGACGGCCCTCTTCATCTGCGCCTGGAGGAAGCTGAAGAACATCTGCAGCAGACCCATGAGCCTGAAGCAATGGTCGACGTGAACATGAGTTCAATGGATTTGATCATCCCAGAGGGATACGGCCCCTTGTCCGACTGCCAAATGCGCGTCTATCTGCAACACTCGCGCGGTCAGTTCCATCTGGTCGGGCATCGAGCGAGCGATGGAAGCTTGATCTATACCAACGCGGTTTTGATTGATCAGCTGCTTGAGTAGCGACTACGTGATTCTCGGCATCGATTTTTCTCTGTGGGGAGCGCCGTGCCGAAAACTCACCTTTTAAACAGAAGATGCAGAGACAAGAAAAAACCGGTCTTCAGTGACCGGTTTTTCATGCCCGCCGTTCAGCAGCAACACGCGTTGAACTGGCGTTGAAGGAATCAGAAACACTCCAGCGCTGCTCCTGGACACCGCGTTTTGCAGTGGTTCCTACACTGTCCCCTACCACTCATCCATTCTGTCGCCACCAGCGGTGGTTATAGTGTTGATAACTTATTTTCAGTAGGTATAGTAACCACCTACACAGCACAGGGACGTGATGTGAATAGCCGATATTTGATAACCCAAATCGTCGCAGACGGCTGGTATCTGGTACGGGTCAGGGGCAGTCACCACCACTTCAAGCATCCCACGAAGCCCGGTCTGGTCACCGTCCCACACCCGAAAAAGGATTTACTGACCAAAACGGCCGTCAGCATCCTGCAACAGGCCTTGCTGTATTGAGTCGGCGAACAGCACCCGGAGGACAACATACATGCTTTACCCAATTGCGATTTCAATGGGCGATAACGAACACGCCTGGGGCGTGGAAGTGCCGGATATACCGGGCTGCTTCTCGGCCGGTGATGACCTGGACGATGCGATCGCCATGGCACGCGAAGCCATTGAAGGCCACTTCGAGATACTCGCCGAAGACGGCTCGGCGATTCCGCCCGCCAACAAGGTCACCGTGCATGCAGCCAATCCGCAATACGCCGGCGTTACCTGGGCATTGGTGGACATCGATGTCACCAAGTACCTGGGCAAGGCGCAGAAACTCAACATCACTCTGCCCGGCTATCTGCTGACCCGTATCGACGAATACGTGCTGCATCACCCGGAAGAAAAAAGCCGTTCCGGCTTCCTGGCCTCGGCGGCGTTGAAAGTGTTGCAACAGGGCTGAGGGCAACAGCTTCAGGCCTGATGCAACAACAGCCTTTAGCGGGTCGCCACAATGAATAAACGCGGGAACGGCAGCAACACCGAATCATCGGCCTGCACCGGGAAGAATGGCTCTAACGCAGCCAGATAGTGCTCGAGGTACTGAGCTTTTTCCGCCTCGTCGAGCGGTTCAAGAAACGGCCGCAAACCGCTGCCCTTGAACCACTCGACCACGGCCGCGGGACCGCCCGCCAGCGGGTGATGGTAGGTGGTGCGCCATACATCGACCCGCGAGGCGCACGAACACAGCATCTGGTAGTAAGTATTGGCATCGTCCAGGGTCGTCCGTTGCCCGGCGACGTCCGCAAGCTTGCTGGCCCAAGGCCCCTTACTGGCGACTTCACGCATCATCCGATGCGACGGTTGATCGAGGTTGTCAGGCATTTGAATCGCCAGGCTGCCACCCGATGCGAGCTTGGCCACCAGCGACGGCAACAGCGTGGCGTGGTCGGGTAACCACTGGAATACCGCATTGGCGAAAATCACATCGAACGGGCCGGGCTCGCTCCAGGCGGCGATATCGGCAGTGTCGAAGCGCACGTTCGGCAAGCGTTTGCGGGCGGCGTCGATCATGTCGGCCGAGCTGTCCAGTCCACGCACCGTAGCATTGGCAAAGCGCTGCACGAGCAATTCGGTAGAGTTGCCGGGGCCGCAGCCGATGTCGATCACCGAACGCGCATTGGTGTTCGGGATAGCAGCCAGCAAATCGCGCGCCGGGCGCGTGCGCTCATCTTCGAAAGCCACATACTGTTTGGCAGACCAGCTCATCGCGTACTCCTGTAACGGATCAGGATATGAGCGACGCGCTAGACTCTGCGTTTCGCTCATGGGGCGCCAGTAAGCGACGACCCTGCCAAGTTCGTCAAGATTCGGTGGGTGGGTGATGTGGTGAAGGTGGTTACGCCGATGTCCCGTGGACCTGGTCGGTAACGCCTGCGGCCATCCTTGCGACGAGGGCGCGGCACACAATTCGTAGCAGCTGCCGAACGCAGCCTTCGGCAGCTGCTACGAAATCAGTGTCAACTCTGCGAAATCGTGACAACAGCACAAAAAAAAAGCGACCTGCAAAGGTCGCTTTGTTTGTTCGGCGAAACGCTGGACCTAGTGAGCCCAGCCCCCGCCTTGCCAATGCCAGCCATCGTTGCGCGGTTCCCAATGCGGGTGCACGTAACGATAGCCTCGGCGTTCCGGTTCCCAGTGCCCGCGAACGGCGACATAACGCCCGCCTTCCCAGCGCCAGTAACCGCGCGACCAGACATAACCCGGCCGGCCCGCGGGCTCCACTTCGATCACCTGGACCGGTGGTGGCTGCGGTGCGATGACTTCGACGTACTCGCGTGGCGGCGGACGCCGGTCGTGAACCACCCGCTCCTGTACGCAACCGGAGGCCGCGATGACCACTGCTACCAATGCCGCGTAACGTAACAACATGCTGCCTCCTGAGGCTCATCGGCCAATAGAGTAACCCTGTAAAACCATGCCCCCTTTACCGCCGCGCTCCTGCTTGGCGTATGAATATTTGTACCAGCAGATATCTTTCTAATACCTGAACCCACCCACAGGAACTGTGTAAAGAAAAGTTGACCTTCCACAGCTCGCAGAACCTGCAAGAAAAAGTGCAACGTCTTCTTTGTCGAGCTGTTCTAGATGTACGTTATTCAGCATAGCGTCAGCTGCACGGGTGGAAACTACACTGGCTGCTGTCGACGTCTCTCTTGATACTCGGGAACCTCCTACATGCACATGCCACATGCCGTTTTTCGCCCGTTGTGCCTGTCGGTCTGCTTGTTGTTTCCCGCACTGGCCTCGGCCGGTACACCCGCCGCGCTCAATCCGAGCGACATTGCCTGGCTGCGCCGCGATGGCTTCGATCTGGATGCCGCCAACCTGGCGCGCTTGCGCAGCATGGGACGCGAGGGCCTGCTTCAAGCCCAATTGGCCGACCGCATCAATGACCCGCTGCCACCGGCAATCAACGCGCTGTTGCACAGTTATCCGGTATTGAGCACATCACCCGAATCCTTGTTGCTGGCATTCAAGAGCCAGCAGGAACAGCTCAAGGCCATGCCCGAAGGCGACGCCAAAAACGCCGCGAAAAAAGACGCACAACAACAAGCCAACGAACTCGCAGAACAAGCGCGTGAAGCCGTGCTGTTGCGTGCGGTGTATGGGCCCAATCAGCTCAAGGAGCAGTTGGTGGGTTTCTGGCTCAACCACTTCAGCGTATTTCAGGGCAAAGGTCGCATACGGGTGCTGACGGAGGACTACGCAGAACACGCAATCCGCCCACACGCGCTGGGTAAGTTCAAGGACCTGGTAATGGCCACCCTCAAGAGTCCGGCGATGCTTGAGTACCTGGACAACGCGCAAAATGCCAAGGGCAAGGTCAACGAGAACTACGCCCGCGAGTTGATGGAGCTACACACCCTGGGCGTCGGCTCAGGTTATACCCAGCAAGACGTGCAGCAACTGGCGCTGATTCTGACCGGCGCCGGGCTGATGCCGCTCGACGGTCGTACGCAGAAGTTTGCTCCTCGGTTACAGGCCTTGGTGGTGCGCGAAGGGCTGTTCGAATTCAATCCTCGTCGTCACGACTTTAGCGACAAGGTGCTGCTCGGCCATCCGATCAGGGGCAGCGGCTTTGACGAGATCCGTCAGGCCGTGGAGCTGATTACCCGGCAAAAAGCTTGTGCGCATTTTGTCTCGCAACAGCTGGCCAAATACTTCGTTGCCGATCAGCCGCCGCCCGCGCTGGTGGAACGGATGGCCAAGACCTTCCAGGACAGCGACGGCGATATCGCCCAAGTGATGCGGACGTTGTTCGAGTCGAAGGAGTTGCTGCAAAGCACTGGTACCAAATTCAAGGACCCGATGCAGTTCGTGGTGTCGGCGGTGCGGCTGGCCTATGACGGTAAGCCGCTGGCCAACGCGAGGCCGATGATCAATTGGCTCAATCAGTTGGGGCAGCCAGTATTCGGTCGCGTGACACCGGACGGCTGGCCGCTGGAATCCAGCGGTTGGTCGAGCTCGGGGCAGATGTCCAAACGCTTCGAAATCGCCCGGGCAATCGGGCGTGGGGATAACCGATTGTTTACCCCGCAAGGTAGCAACCTGCCCGGCCCCGGGTTTCCGATGATCACCACACCGTTGTTCTACGAAGCCATCTCTCCACACCTTTCAGTAGCGACCCTTGGCGCGCTGAACAAGGCCGTGTCGCCTCAGGAATGGAACACCTTTTTGCTCGCCTCACCTGACTTCAATAACCGCTAAGTTGCGTTACGAGGTACCGCCATGAATCGTCGAGAACTGCTGATTGCCGCTGCGGCAGCCGCGACGCTACCGTCCTTGTCGTTTAGTGCAAAGCTGTTCGCCGCCCCTGTTTCGGCACCGCGCTTTCTGATCGTTTTTCTTCGCGGCGGCTACGATTGCAACAACCTGCTGGTGCCCTGTTCCAGCGACTTTTACTACGAGTCGCGTCCGACTCTCGCCATTGCCCGCCCAGACTCACATAACCCCAACAGTGCCATTGCACTGGACAGCCATTGGGGCCTGAACCCGGTTTTACGTGACTCGATCTATCCGTTGTGGCAACGCAAGCAGATCGCCTTTGTACCGTTCGCCGGGACCGATGACGTGTCCCGCAGTCACTTCGAAACCCAGGACAACATCGAGTCTGGCGAACCGAGCCAACAGCGTAACCGTTACGACTCGGGCTTTCTTGCACGCTTGTCGCGTCAGGTGCCGAACAGTGCGCCGATTGCCTTCACCGATGCCTTGCCCCTGAGTTTTCAGGGCGGCAACGCCATCCCTAACATCTCGTTACGCGGCACCTCGAAACCGGCCTTCGATGCTCGGCAATCGGCGATTCTCTCGTCGATGTACAAAAATACCCCCTACGCAGCCTCCGCAGCCGGTGGCCTTGAACTGCGCCAGCAGGTGTCAAGGGATCTGCAAGAAGAGATGATCAAGGCCAATCGTGGTGCGCCGAATGCGCAGAACTTTGCTGCCCAGACCCGGCGCATGGCAACACTGATGCGCGACCAGTATCGACTGGGTTTCGTCGATGTCGGCGGCTGGGATACCCACGTCAATCAGGGCAGCACCAGCGGCCAGTTGGCCAACAACCTGGCGAACCTCGGTGAAGGTCTGGTTGCCTATGCCCAGGCTCTGGGTGATGAATGGAACAACACTACCGTGGTAGTGGTTTCGGAGTTCGGCCGCACCTTTCGTGAAAACGGCGCCAGGGGCACCGACCACGGACATGGCACGGTGTACTGGGTACTTGGCGGCAACGTTCGCGGTGGACGCATCGTGGGTGAACAGGTGGCGGTCAACCCACAAAGCCTGCTGCAAAACCGCGATTACCCGGTGCTCAACAATTATCGGAACCTGCTCGGTGGTTTACTTGGCAGGACCTGGGGCTTATCCGCTTCGCAGTTGCAGAGCGTATTTCCCGGTGCGCGTCCGGACGCATTGCAGTTGCTCTGATCGGCGTAAGAAATATGCAACGCATTACGTTAAAAGACCTCAAGGCACTGCTGGTCGCAAGCTCCGGACTCAAGGCCATCAGCCTGGGTCGAACATCGGCGCAAGGCCTGCTCAAAACCATCGACGGTCAATTCTCCGACACCCTGGAAGTGAAGCTGCCGGGATCGGTAATCGTTGCTCAATGGCACACAATTTAGAGGGAAATCAACGCTTGGGAAACGTTCTGGATCACCATTTTCTTATCGCCAAATCATCGGAAATTAGAAGAAAAACGACCGCTCGTCGAGTGAAGTGCCCTCTGTTTTGACAGCTTCAGATCGGCATCTATAGTGCAGACGCGGCCTGTTGGAAGGAACCCGGGCCGGTCACTTTTATAGGCAAGGAGCCAGGCCAGCTCGTACCCTGTGATCGGTGGGTTCCCCGTAGTAGCGCGCTTACAACAGCCGCAAGGCAATCAAGCGTTGTTGCGTCTGGTAGATGCCAGGCGCTCACTATGATCAAGGAGCTTTACTATGTCTCGAGTCACGGATGTGCTTGTTTCGATCGACACCGAATCCATTCTGAAAAACTACCCGAACATCAGCAAAAATCCCAACGCGCCAACGCTTATCGATGTCAGTCATGTGTACATGGTCACCAACCGGGACAACGTGATCAATGGCCAGGCTGGTGGCGAACTGAATCTGAAAGCCTCCGTCGGTGACCTGATTCGCTGGCGCGAAACCAGCCTGTCGCAGAGCTTCGAAACAGCGGTAATTTTCTACAAGTTCATCGGTAACGCGGGTAATGAGCTGATCTCGACACCGACGCCACGCAAGGCCACCGCGTGTGTTGCCGTGCCAAACACCAGCAACCCGTCAGTGCCTAGCTGCCAGAAAGTCGATAACCATTACTGGTCTTCGGAAACCCTGGCCACCGGCAGCGTGACCTATCACTTCAACTTCCTGATCGTGAACCGGGACTGCCAGATTGTAGGTTGCTGCTCGTGGGATCCGTTCATCACCATCCGTAACTGATCTGGACGGCCCCTTGGCGACAAGGGGCTTTCCCCTCTGCCTCGCGCCCCGACTGGAACTGGATGTCTTGCGTAAGCCGCAGCGGTGGCCGCGACCCACCCACATCATGAAAGGAAGCCGTGATGTCCACAGATACCAGCGCAACCCCGTCACCCACCACTGAGCAGGCAACCAATGTGTTGCTTATTGTCGACGCCGAAACCCTGCTCACCCGCTACCCACAACCGAGCCTTGATCCCCAGAACCCGACCGCGATCGAGGACGGTTTCATTTTCACCTTTGGCGCGCCCCAGGGGGCAACGCCAAAGTCCAAGAGCACCTGCCTTGAACTACCCGTAAGCTCAACCAAAACCTTCCACATCCGTGGCCGAACCGTCGGCCTGCACGCCGAACACAGCGTGGTATTTTACAACCTGACTGTGGGCGACGCCGGTGTGTTCTCAAAACCGCATCTGGTGGTGCATAACGGCCAGACCTTGCCCGCCCCCAATCCCGAATCCCCCACCGAACCGCTCGCGGTAAAAGCCGATGATCACTACTGGCATTGCCAGCAGCTGAGCACCGGTGTCGAGCAGTGCGAGCTGAGCTTTATGCTGGTGAACAGCAGCTGTGAAGTGCTGGGGTATTTCAGTTGGACGGTTGGGGTGAAGCTGTCGAGCTAAACAAAAAAACCGGCTTCAATAGCCGGTTTTCAGTTTTTCCTGCGGTGATCAGCCGTAATACCCATCGTCCGCCTCAACCATCCACCCGACCCGATTGGCTGTTGGTCTGAAGAGCCTTGGCCATTTTCAGGTGGCTTTCGAGTTTGGGCAGGGTCTCTGCGGCGAAGGCCTTGATCTCCGGCACGTCGGTGGTTTGTGCTTCCTGCTTCAACTGCTCGATGGCTTCCTGGGTGGTCTGTACCTGGCTGGCGGCAAAGGCCGTGTCGAACGAGTCGCCGTCCTTGACCTCAGGAATCAGCGCCTTGGCCTTGCTGGCCACCTCATCTCTGGGGGCAACGGGCAGATCGAGTTTTTTGGCGATTTTCGCCAGATGCTGGTTAGCCGTGGTGCGGTCGTTGATCACCACAATCGTGTAGTCCTTGACCTCTTTGGACTCGGTTTTCTGGTGAGCCAGGCGGCTGGCTTCGATGTCTGCCATACCTTTGACCGAGGTGTCATTGATGAAGTCGGTTGGCGACTGGGCAAAAGCGTTGCTGGCGCCCAGGCCCAGCAACACGGCAAAACTGATGGTCGATAATCGGCTGGCCATACGGCTCATGGTCGCGCCCTCCTTGAACAGGCAAATGAGTGCAGCGGGTTTCCCCGCCTGACGTCTGAAGTTAAAACACCGCAAAGGTTTAGAAAAGTTGAGCCTGCCGCGACGAACGGCGCCCGCGTCAAAGTCGAATCAGGCGCGGTCCAGGCGCCCGCTCAAGCGCTTGGCAGCGTACATGGCCTCATCTGCGTGCTTGAACAATTGCTTTTCCTCACTGCCATGTTCGGGGTAAAGCGCGATACCGATGCTCGGCATGATGTTCAGGCTATGGCTGTCCAGACGCATCGGCTGGCCGAGCACCTGACGGATCTTGATCGCGACCCGCGCCGCGTCTTCGGCCGCCTGAACACTGTCGAGCAGGACGACAAACTCATCACCACCAATGCGCGCTACCGTGTCGGTCTCACGCACGCAGCCTTGCAGTCGATTAGCCACGGCTTGCAGTAACATGTCACCGACGCCATGGCCGTAGGTGTCGTTGACCTCTTTGAAATGATCCAGATCGACGTACAGCAGCGCCATGCGTCCGCACTCTTTTCTGGCTTTGCCGAGCGCAGCTGACAGGCGCTCACGCAACAGTTCGCGGTTAGGCAAACGGGTCAATTGGTCGTGCTGTGCCATGTATTGCAGCCGACTGTGCAATTGCTTGCGCTCAATGGCCGCCGCAACCTGGGCACAGACGTATTGCAGCAGCTCCTTGTCGCGCTCGGTATAGCGTTCGCCACCGGGGACGCTTTTGACAATCAGCGCCCCGATGGTGCCCTTCTGTGAGTTCAGCGGAACGCCCAGCCAGCAGGGTGAGTCCTGGCCATTCATGACCTCGCAAATTCCGGGCATCGCGGCAGGTTGGTCGGGCGTCACCAGCACCGACTGCCCCGTGCGAATGACTTCGGCGCAGAGCTGGCCAGTAACGGTAAACACCGGGTCGTGCTCGTGATCGTCGACGTGGTACGGGAAATTCAATTGCTGGCAGTGCTCGTCGTAGAGCGCTACCGAGAAGTTCAACGCCGGCAACCATTCGCCGATCAGTTGATGAATGCGTTTGAACAGCGCCAGCAGATCCTCAGCGGCATGGGCAGCTTCGGAGATCGCGTACAGTGCGGCCTGTCGGGACTCAGCCTGCTTGCGCTCGGTGATGTCACGGGCTACGGCGATGCGCAATTGGTCGACTTCAGACCAACGCGCCGACCAGAGAAGATGCACCACCTGGCCATCCTTGCGCAGGTAGCGATTTTCAAAGTTCGGGTTGGGCTGGCCGCGCATGATTTCCCGGGCAGCGTCCAGGGTTCGCTGGCGATCGGCCGGGTGGACCATCTCGATCATCGGCTGGCCAATCAGCTCGTCCTGGGTGTAACCGAACACTTGCTCGCAGGCGGCGCTGACAAATACGAAACGCCCCTGGCTATCGACCGCACACACGACGTCGAGCAAAAGATCGATGTAGCTTGCCAGCGGCGCGGAATTTCTGGTGCTCATCAAAGATGGATACTGTCCAAAAGTGCAGCCGTGAGTATCAATCCCTGGACCCGGCATCGCTGAAACGGATGTCCTGATGCAGCTGTCGCAGCCCTGCGCGCAGCCTCAAACCTTGTTCGTCAGCAACCCTGGCACCTCGTGCAGCAAGGCATAGATGGCGAAACCGGTGAACATTACCCCGCAAATCCGGGTAATTGCCAGCTCATGACGCTGATACAACATGCGCACCCGACGAGTGCCCACAATGCCGATCAGAATAGCGTATGCGGCGATACCGCCAACGAAACTCGGAAAGATCAGCTATGGACATGCCGGGAGTGCGCCCGGTCACGGAGTGAAAAACTTCATCCCGGCATAAGGTCTCTGGCGGCACGCCTCAAGTCGCGACACCAGATCCCCGACATGGAGTTCAAGCTTGTGCCCATCCGGATCCAGGAAATAAAACGACGCGCCTTCGCTGCGATTGTCCCGCCACTCTAAAACACCCACAGCTCGCAGTCGTTCAACCAATACCGGGAAGTCGCTGGCGGCTACGCTGAATGCGTAATGGGTGTAATCGACCGCCGTCTCAGGCTCGCGCAGCGGATCGAGAGACAGGCACAGCCACAACCCCGGCAACGACAGATAGGCGCCGCCGTCCCAGGTGACGTCGAGGCGCAGCTGCAACAGGCCACGATAGAACGCCACGCTGCGGTCCAGATCAGTGACCGCCAGGGTCAGATGGTTGAGGCCGGAGAGCATGCTGGAATACCTTGTGGGTGATGTTTTGAATCAAAGGTTCTGGGGGCAACAGACAAATGGAGCTAGCACCGCCCCCCTGACAGCGATGTAGTATGTTGTATTACAAACCACTACATCGAGACTGCCATGTCCGTCATGTCTTTGCGCCTGCCAGACGAAATCGCCGAGACCCTCGCCAATTTGGCTAAAGCGACAGGCCGCAGCAAATCTTTTCTCGCCGTAGATGCGCTACGTGAATACCTGGCTAGAGAGGCCTGGCAAATCGAAGAAATTCAACATGCCTTAAAAGAGGCTGACGCTGGAGACTTTGCCAGTGACGAAGACGTAAATGCCTTAGCCCGCAAGTGGGCAAACAATGCGCGTTGAGTGGCTGAAAACCGCACTAAAAAATATTGATGACGAAGCCGCTTACATCGCGCTGGAAAGTCCAAAAGCCGCAGCTGACTTCGTCAAAGCCATCTTCACCAGTATCGAGCACCTTGCCCAATTTCCTGCGATTGGCCGTGAAGGCCGTCTGCCCGGCACTCGAGAGTGGGTACTAGCCGATCGCCCCTACGTCATCCCTTATAGAGTCCGCCAAGGGCGTTTGCAGGTTCTGCGAGTGTTCCACACCCGCCGTCTACCCCCCGGAACATGGTAGGTCTCAACCTGTGTCATGAGCCCTGCAATTCTTTCGGAACAACATACCGCTGACCGTCATACCGCAGCGTCGTCAGTACCGTTTTCCCCACTGTATCTTTGGATTCGCATTCGCCATTTTTCACCGAGTCTTGCGAGCCAGTGGTCACCGATTTAACGATCAGGTCGGCGAAACCGTGGCTGCTGGTTTTGGCTATATCCAGAGTGCGTTTGATGTTCGAGAACTCGCCCGCACAGTTGGTATCCCACTCACCGCCACCGGATTCGATCACCAACTGCTCCAGGACCGGGCGCAGTGTGTTGCCTTCGCGAACATACAGCGACAGCCGGGACTCGCCGAAAGGATTGGCCCGCGACAAGCCGGTGAAACCTGCCCGCACGCCGAACGCTCGCAGATCGGAGGTGAGTTTGTAGCGTGCGGTATCGATGCTCAGCCCATCGAACCGGATGGCATCGGAGCTGAACACCGAGGCTTTGGAATAGTGGGCCAGCGGCTTGCCATCGACGTTGGACACCACCGCCAGTTTCAAGTCGTACATACCCATGCCGTCAGGCTCATCGCTATGAGTCGAGTCCGGCTCAATCTGCGACAGTGCAGTGATGGTCTGGCCGCTGTAGGCCGGCCAGTCCTTGCACACCGAATAACCCGGTACACCCTCGGGCAATGGCGGTGTTACACACTCGGCATATGCCTGGGTCGCGCCCAGCGCACCACTCATTGCCACACATCCCAACCAGCTGTATTTCAAGGTCATTCCCTGTTCCTTGCGAACGTCATCAATCGATAAAAGATCAGCCCTGCACTATCGCCTGCCCGGTCTGTCGTTTCAACCCGTTCAATGCCTGATCGTCACCATGACGCGAGGGTTGCGATGCCGGGTGCATCCATCGAATGACACTGAGCCTTCTAACTTCAGGTTAATATCCAACGCTTTATAAGCCTCATACGGATCGGGCAGCACTGAAGCAATGACCTTTGGTGCGGACATGGAACCCACGCGGGTCAGCCGTTTTTTGCGAGCTGATCATCGACCTATTGCGCGCTCACAGCCGACACACCGGCCACTGACCCTCCAGGAAACAGTCCTTGAAAAGCAGCACAACACTCGTCATCACTTGCTCTACGGTTTTTCTCGCGCAGTTGGGCATGAGCATTTACCTCCCGGCCCTGCCGGAGATTGCCCGGTACCTGAACAGCGATGCTTCGCACGTCTCCTGGGGGCTGGCGGTGTACCTGATCGGCATGGCGCTGCCCATGTTGTTCTGGGGCAGCCTGAGCCAGCGCATTGGCCGCAAACCGGTGCTGATCGCGGCGTTAGGCATCTATGGGCTGGGTAATCTGGCCTTGCCCATGGGCACCACCCTGGAGTCATTCCTTGCACTACGGTTGGTTCAGGGTATTGGCGCCAGCGGGATTTCAGTCATGGCCCGAGTGCTGATTCGCGACAGCTTTCGCGGAGATCTGTTAGCCAAGGCACTGTCCTGGATTTCGATTTCCTTTGTGGTTGCGTTGGGGATCGGACAATACCTGGGATCACTGGTACAGGTTGCACTGGGCTGGTCAGCGATCTTTTATTGGCTGGGCGGCACGAGCCTGTTGATGGGGACAGTGGTGGCACGGGTCACCTTCCCGACATTGCCAGAAACGAAAAGTCAGGCATCCAGCTGGCCCATTTACTGGCGCATTCTGCGTCATCGGCATTTTCTGCTTCCAGCACTCGCCGGTGGTCTCGGTTACGGCGTAATCGTCGCGTTCAACACCGCCGCACCGGCAATTCTGCAAGGTACGTTCAACTGGTCTGCGGTCGAGTACGGCCTCTTGGGATGGCCAATCAGTGCAGCCTATTTTTTCGGGGCGCTGGTGATCAATCGCTACGTCCTGCACACCGGTCAGCAGCGGTTGATGAACGCGGGGGTGGGCTTGGTGTTGGTCGGCAGCGCGGTCATGTTACTGGGTAGCCTGCAGGCAACTGCGCTGGCGTTATTGCTGTGGTTGCCTTACTGCGTTGCGGTGCTCGGCCAATCGTTGATTTATCCCATCAGCCTGTCCCTGGCCAACGATGGCTCGCCGGTCAGTGGTGCTTATGCAATGGCCTTGAGCGGCTTTATCCACCAACTGATGGCCGCCATCATCGGTGGCATCGCCAGCCTGCTGGTCAGCCAGCAGGCTTGGCCGTTGTCATTGTTATGCAGCCTGTTGGCCCTCGGCGCGATGCTCTGCGTAACGCTTGTGCCGCGTCCCGAAATCATCGAACAAAGCGCCCGGTAACACCGCCATTCAAAACGCGCTGCGAAAGATCTCCTCGATCTGCCGCTGATCTGCCGCCCGTGGATTGGTCAGGCCACAGGCATCTTTCAAGGCGTTGGCGGCGAGGATCGGAATGTCTTGCAACTTGGCACCGAGATCACGCAAACCACCGGGGATTTCCACATCCCTGGCCAACACGCGGATCGCCACGATGGCTGCTTGAGCGCCCTCTTCCGGACTGACACCGAGGGTGTCGGCCCCCAGAGCCTGCGCCACCACCGCCAGGCGTTCGGCGCAGACCGCAGCGTTGAAGCTCTGCACGTGCGGCAGCAGTACCGCGTTGCACACGCCGTGGGGCAAGTCATAAAAACCGCCCAACTGGTGCGCCATCGCATGCACAAACCCCAACGAAGCATTGTTGAATGCCATGCCGGCGAGGAACTGCGCATACGCCATGTTTTCCCGGGCGATCATGTCGCTGCCGTCGTGCACGGCCAGGCGCAGGTTGCGGCTGATCAGCTCGATGGCTTTCAGTGCGCAGGCGTCGGTAATCGGGTTGGCGGCCGTGGAAACGTAGGCTTCGATGGCGTGGGTCAAGGCGTCCATGCCGGTAGCGGCGGTCAGGCCCTTGGGCATCGCCGCCATCAGCGCCGGGTCGTTGACCGACAGCAGCGGCGTGACGTTGCGGTCGACGATGGCCATTTTCACGTGACGCGATTCGTCGGTGATGATGCAGAAACGGGTCATCTCGCTGGCAGTGCCGGCGGTGGTGTTGATCGCGATCAGCGGCAATTGCGGCTTGGCTGATTGGTCGACGCCTTCGTAATCGGCGATCTTGCCGCCGTTGGTGGCGCACAACGCGATGCCTTTGGCGCAATCGTGGGGCGAGCCGCCGCCCAGGGAAATCACGCAATCGCACTGGCTGCGCTGGAGCAGTTCCAGGCCGCTCTCGACGTTGGCGATGCTCGGGTTCGGTTTGGCACCGTCGAAAATCACCGAGTCGATGTCCTGCATCGCCAGTTTTTCAGCGATCAACCCTGCCACGCCAGCCTTGGCCAATCCTGCGTCCGTCACGATCAAGGCCTTGCGAAATCCATAGTTGCGAATGGCATTCATGGCTTCGTCGAGGCAACCGGTGCCCATGATGTTCACGGCAGGAATGAAAAACGTGCTGGTCATCACCAATCCTCTTCGATAGGGCCGAACCGGCAACCCCGATTCAGCGGAGGCCCAGAGGATCGCCCCATCCGTTACCGCGCATCTTGATCTGGCTCAACACCCGGTCGTGATAAAGTCTGCGCCCTGCACTCCACCCGTTTGAGATGACCGACGCGATGACCGATTTCCAGGAATTTGATGCCCGACTAGAAGACTGGAATGCGTTGCGCGCAACCACCCCGTTCAGCGCCCTGCTGGTGGGCAACGGCGCCAGTCGTGCGGTGTGGGATGATTTTGGTTACGACTCGCTGTTCGAGAACGCCCGCACGGTCGAAGAAAAGCCGTTGAGCCAGTCCGAGCTGAGCGTGTTCGACGCGATGCAAACCCGCAGTTTCGAGCAAGTGCTGGGCGCACTGAAAACCACCAGCCGAGTGAACAAGGCCCTGGCCGTGAGCTCCGCCGCACCGCGCAATCGCTACTACGCGATCAAGGAAGCGCTGATCAACACGGTACACGCCGTGCACATCCCGTGGCGCCTGGTGCAACCGTCAAGCCTGGCGGCGATCAATCAGGAATTGAGCACCTATCCAACGGTGTTCACCACCAACTACGACCTGCTCAATTACTGGGCGACCCAGCACCAACCCGATGCCATCAGTGACCTGTTTCACGGCACCGAGCCGAGCTTCGACCTGAGCGCCAGCAGCGCGGATAAAACCCGCCTGCTCTACCTGCACGGCGGCTTGCACCTGGTGCGAAACCAGGACGGCACCGCGCGCAAACTGACCTCGACGGAGGGCACGCTGCTGGGCAGTTTTGCGATCAACAACACCATCAAGACGCTGGACGACGTGCCGCTGTTCGTCAGCGAAGGCAGTTCTGAAGACAAGCTCAAGACCATCCGCAGTTCGGATTACCTGTCGTTCTGCTACGACCAGCTACTCAAGCAAAGCGATGCGCTGTGCATCTTCGGCCACAGCCTGGGCAAGCAGGACACTCACATCGTTCATGCGCTGCGCCAGGCGCAACCGAAAACCGTGGCAGTCTCGATTTACCCGCGCAGCGCGGCGTTCATCCAGAGCCAGAAACGGCATTATGCGAAGGTGTTTGAAGGGACTGGCGTGGCGCTGAGGTTTTTTGATTCGAAGAGCCATGCACTAGGTAGCCCGAAACTCAGTGTGCCGGTCGAACGCTGACACCTGTGGCGAGGGAGCTTGCTCCCGCTCGGTCGCGCAGCGGCCGCAAACCAGAATGCGCGGTGTGTCTGACGCAATCGTGTTGCTGATTTCGGGACTGCTTCGCACCCCAGCGGGAGCAAGCTCCCTCGCCACGAAAGCTGTGCTCTCAAGTCAGAACTTGCAGCTCCAGCTCACTCCTCGCCGCTATGCACCACCACCAGCAACTGTGCCTGCACCTCGCCCACCGAGCGCAGGCGATGCGGTTTTTGCGCGTTGAAGTGCAGCGCATCGCCACGGTTCAAAATCACCCGTTCGCTCATGAAGTCGACTTCGACCTGGCCTTCATGGACAAACAGAAACTCCTCGCCCATGTGCTCCTTGAAGGTCTTGTCGCTGAACTATTTGGGCGGATAGATGATGAACGGCAGCAGGCTGTAGCTATCGAGGCTGATGGTCTGAAACCGGTCGCAGCCAACTGCAGGATTTGTTGGCCACATTGCACTGATCTTCAGGCACATGATCGTTCCCACGCTCCCGCGTGGGAATGCCTCTAGGGACGCTCCGCGTCCAGTGACGCGGAGCGTCACGTGCTGCATTCCCACGCAGAGTGAACTGACCCCCAAATGTTGGACACAACCTTTGGGGGTGTCATGGGGAAGTAC